>NZ_CP045095.1 GCF_009184865.1 Streptomyces phaeolivaceus
GTGACCTCAGCAGCAGCCACCGACACGATCGACTGGCGGGGAACCGCTGAACGCATGGTCAGCGACGCGCCTGCCTGGGCTCTCGCTGCGGCCGGCGGTGCGGTGCTCGTCACGGCACTGATCCTGGGATTCCTGAGCTGGAACCGCGCCTCCAAGCGGCGGGCGAAGCGGGAAGAGCGCCACCAGGAAGCCCTGCTCCTCGCCCGCGAGGAAGGCCAGCCTCTTCCGGCCGAGCGCCCGCAGATGGACTACAAGCCCCTGCTGGGCGGCATCGCGGTCAGCCTCCACGGCCTGTGGGGATTCGCGACGCAGACGGCTGACCTGTCGTTCTTCTTCGCAATCGGCTTTGTGTCGATGTTCGACATCCTGCAGCTGCGGCTGTTCTCGCAGATGTTCAAGACGGCCGACCCCCGTAAGGGCTGGACTCGCTCGATGCGGGTCCTGCGAGCCACGACCTGGGGCTTCGTTTCCCTGTCGGCCGTGGCGAACTTCCAGCACGCGCCGAACATCTGGTCGGCGCCCTGGCTGGCCGTAATGCCGATCGGTGCCGCGTGGGTCATCCAGATCCCCCTGAAGGACGCCCTCGACAGCACGGACCTGGAGGAAGAGAGGCGACCGGAGGGCACCAAGCCGGGCCCGTTCCGGCTGATCGCCCTGCTGTGGCGCCGTATCTGGGCCTGGTTCTTCCGCTGGTTCGGCCTGGACGTCAACGACCGTGCGGACGAGATGGTCCGCCGTGCTCTCGCACGGGACGCGGCCGACGCCTCGTACGCGCTGCGCAACATCCTGCTGGAGAAGCGGGAGTTGGAAGACGTGGTGGAGCGTGCCACGACCCCGGGGAACGACGGAAAGCCCCCGGTGACCCGGAGCGAACTGCAGCAGGCGCAGAAGCGGCTGACGGCGATCAACAAGGACCTGGAGAAGAAGGTCCGTCCCCGGGCGCAGCAGGCGCTGGAACTGGCGGAGACGCAGGACCCTGAGCAGGGCCTGCAGCTCATGCAGCGCATGGCCTGGCTGACCCGGGCTGACGACGTGGCGCTGCTGGACTACGGCCCCGACAGCACCGCCATGGAACTGCTGGAAGAGCTGAACATCGCGGCGAACGCCGACTTCATCAAGTCCCGCAAGCGGGCGGCGGAGGCAGACCAGAAGGCTTCGGAGGCGGAAGAGATCCGGCTCAACGCACAGAAGGCGGTGCGGGAGGCCAAGGAGAAGCTCGCGGCCGTGGAAGAGGAGTTGGAGCGGACCCGCAAGGAGATGGAAGAGGCCCAGCAGAAGCTGACGGCCGACCGGGAGGCGGAGGAGAAGCGGCTCAAGGCGCTCCGGGAGGAGCGGACGCTGCTGGAGTCCAGCGACGCCACGTCAGCCCAGCTCTACCAGAAGGCCGCTGAGGAACTGGACACGCTCAAGAGCCAGATGGTCGGGCTGCAGGAAGAGCGGGGCAAGCTCAGCGACGCCTACAGCCAGCTGCAGAGGACGGCGCAGGACGCCAGCGAGAAGGCGCTGCGACTGGAGGGGGAGCAGGGGGAGCTGAAGGTCCGGCTGGAGACTCTGCAGGATGAGCGGACGCGTTTCGAGACGGCGGCCACCAACGCGCAGAAGGAGGCGCAGGAGGCTCGGGCCGAAGCGGAGACGGCCAAGCGGGAGCTGGTCGGGCTGCAGGCCACGCTGACCGCGCTGGAGGCGCAGCGGCCGGTGTCGGCGCGGGCCCAGCAGTCCGGACGGGTCGACGCCCGGATCAGCTCGGCGGGCGGAGACACCCGCCAGCGCGTCCGCGACCTGCTCGCCGAGATGAGCCCCGAGGAACGGGCCCAGTCTCAGCGGAAGCTCGCCGAGCAGCTGATGGACCAGCTGGGCCTCAGCCTGGACGGGGTCCGCAACCACCTGCGGGCCATCAAGCAGGAAGACGAAGAGGCTGCGGGTGGGGTGCCCAATCCCCGCACGGAGCAGGACGACCCGGCGGAAGACGACTCCGAGGACGGCGAGAAGTGAGCCCGGCCGTCAGCGGAATCTATCCACAGGCCCGACTCCGCAAGATGTGCGGACCGGCGACCACGGCCGGCGGGGAGGGCACCGGACGGTGCTCGCTCGACGGGCACGCGCATCCGAACGCGTCCGGTCTGGCGGGCAATCTGCCCAGGTCATCCCGCCCGGCGGGAAGCTGCGCTACCGGGCGCAGTAGGTCCGTAACGATCGGCGATATCCATGCCGCACTTGTCAGTGCTGCGACGTATACAGACAGGAGTGGCCCCGGTGGTGCGTGAAGAGCTTGGCGGCTACTGCACCACCGGGGACCCGAAGGAAAGGACCTTCGTGAACGACAACAGTAAGGCCAGCATCCACCCCGACGACTCCACCTCGGCCGAACACGAGCAGGCCCTTCAGGGCCCGCTGTTCAGCGAGACCCGCGCCTGGCGCGGATCGGGCGTGAAGGTCACCGCGCTCGCGGTGCCCACCACGTTCATCGCAGCCGGGGAGGTCACCCCGGCTGACGGCTCCTCCGGCTCGGGAGACATCCTCAGCTCGATCTTCGGCGCCCTGGCCGACGGCGTCGGTGATCTCTTCGCCGCACAGCCGCTCCTGGCGACCGGCATGACGGTCGGTCTGGCCGGCGCGGGCTACATGTACGTGAAGACGAACATGGACTTCGGCCGCGAGACCGACGGCTTCGCGGACAGGAAGCGGCTCAACAAGCAGATGTCGCGCCGCGCGCTGATCGCGAAGAAGAAGCGCAAGGTCCTGCGGCCCAGCCTCGCCGACGTGCCCGCGCGGAAGGTGCCGACCAACGCGGTCGGCTTCTACATCGGCAAGTGCCGCAAGACCGGCATGCACCTGTACGCCTCGATCGAGGAGTCCTCCCTGATGCTCGCCCCGATGGGCGCGGGCAAGACGGCCAAGCTCGGCAACTGGCTGCTGGACGCCCCGGGCGCGGTCCTGGCGACCAGCACGAAGTACGACATCGTCGAGCTGACCGAAGCGATCCGGGCCCGGGTCGGCAACATCCTGATCTGGAACCCGGAGGGCCTGGCCGACCGTCACTCGAACATCTCGTGGGACCCGGTCATCGGCTGCTCCGACCCGAAGCTCGGCATCGAGCGGTGCAAGCGCCGGGCCAAGTCCCTGCTGGAAGGCAGCGACTTCACCAAGGGCATGGAGAACCGTAACTTCTGGACGTCCAGCTCCTACCGGGTGCTCAAGGCGTTCCTCTGGGCGGCCGACGCCGAAGGGCTGACCCTGATCGACGTGGCCCGGTGGTCGAAGCAGCCTCACCGCTACGAAGCGATCGAGATCTTCAAGAAGCACTCGGACACCGCGCCCGGCGGCTGGCAGGACGACCTGGAGCAGCAGCAGAAGGTCGACGGCAAGGCCACGACCCTCGAGAACGTCTTCGGCACGCTGAGCCAGACGTTCATGTTCCTGGACTCGCCGGACATCCAGCAGGTGATCCGTTCGGCGCACCGCCCGAACGCGCAGTTCGACACCGAGGCGTACCTGCGCTCGCGGGACACGCTCTACATGCTCGGCAACGACTCCGACGTCGGCGGCATGGGTCCGCTGTTCACCTGCCTGACCAGCGAGGTGTACGCGGGGGCGCGGGCGATGGCGTCCCGCATGCGCGGCGGCCGTCTGGACCCGCCGATGACGTTCGTCCTGGACGAAGCGGCCCTCATCTGCAGCGTGCCGCTGCAGCGTTGGACCGCTGACAGCCGGGGCATCGGCATCACGATCCACGCGGTCTTCCAGTCCCCGGCGCAGATCTACGAGCGGTACGGGAAGTTCGCCTACCAGACCATCTGGGAGAACTGCGTCAAGCTGATCCTCGGCGGCCTGAGCAACGTCGAGCACCTGGAGGACCTCTCGAAGCTGGCCGGCAAGAAGCGGGTCAAGCAGGAGAGCCAGTCGGAGTCCAACTCGGGGGCGGGCCTGAACGCCACCTCGAACCGCTCGACGTCCTACACCTGGGTGGAGAAGCCGACCCTGGAGATCTCCGACATCATGTACCTCGACCCGGGCGAGATCTTGATGTTCCGCAAGTACCTCGGCGGTCCGGTCATCGCGACCTACACCCCGGTGTGGGAGCGCAAGGACGTCAAGAACGTCGTACGGGACAACAAGCGGGCGGCCAAGGCCGAACTCAAGGCGCGCAAGCGCAAGCTCGCCACGGTGCCGGCGGCCCCGGAAGCCAGCCCGTGGGACGCCGTTCCGGCCCCGGACGTGTGGGGACCGCAGTCCGATGAGCCCTGGGCGCCGCCCGCTCCGGCGGCTGAGGCCAGCCCGTGGACGTCGGACCCGGCGGCCAGTGGCTGGAGCAGCGGCGGCTTCCCCGGCCCGCGTGAACACCTGCGGGTCGTGTCCGGCGAGGTCGTCGAGCCGACGCTGTCTCAGCCGCTGCCGGAGAAGCCCTCGTTCGAGCCGACCGCGCACCTGATGCCGCAGCAGCCCGCGCCCGTCGAGGAGCCTGCGGTGCAGGCGGCGGAGCCTGAGCAGCTGCGTGACACCGGTACGGCCGGACCGAGCAAGCCGACCGGCCCGACCCGGCGGCGGCGCAACGCTGACGAGATGGGTGACTTCTGATGAAGCTGGAGCCGTCGGAGATGCTCCTCGCCCTGGCCCGCGACCTCTCGGAGACCAGGACCACCCTCACCTCCGGCATGGAGAACGTCGTCGAGCGCCTGGAGGCGCTGGAGGGTGCGGAGTACGACGACGCCATCTCGGGGCTGCGGAAGCTGCTCGGTGACCTCTCCGAAGCGGTCCAGAAGCTGCAGGAGAAAGAGGAGGAGCCAGAGCCGGAGGGGCCGGGGACTGCGCCGAACTGGACCAACCTCGACAAGGAGCAGTGCCAGGAACTGTGGGACTGGCTGCTGACCTGGTGCGGGAAGATCCTGCTGCCGGTCTACGCCCGGGAGGTGTGGCGGCCGTGCTGGTTCCGCCACCAGCAGCTGCGGATCCAGCTGACGTGGCTGTGCGCCTACTGGCACTGGTCGTATGAGAAGACGGCTCCGCCGACCCGCGCGGCCGAGTGGCACATGCGGTGGTGGCCGGCCATCGAGAAGTTCATGAAGGACGAACTCAAGGAGTGCGGATACGTCAGTGAGAGCCTGCGCGATCCGGTTCACGAGATCCCGCAGGACGGGGACGACGCGCTCGCCTACGACGACTTCGCCGACCACGGGCTGATGGACTGGGTGGCCAAGGACGTCGCCCGGCGCCCGGACCCGCCGGAGAAGTAGCGAGGCCAGCAAGACCAGCGGCTGACTGACCGGGCCCCGGCAGCAGCAGAAGGGGGAGTCACCCAAATTCGGGTGACTCCCCCTCTGCGTTGCCCGGGGCCTCGCCTGCTACCGGTTCTTGAGGACCTCGTCGACCGCGTGCGAGATGGCCAACGCCGCGGCGCTGATCTCCTTCAGTATCTCGGCGGGGGCGTCCTGCACCCCGCCCGCCTCGATCCCGACCAGCATCCCCTGCAGCAGGTCACGCGTACGGCTGGCCTGGTGGTGTGCCGGGGGATCGTCCACGATCTCGGCATCGACCACCGACTCGTCGCCGTCGGCCTCGACCTCGGGAGCACCGCCCCCTGAGTCACCCAAATTTGGGTGACCCGCCGTCTCGGGCTCGCTCTGCTCCTGGGCGTCCGTCTCATCGCCTGCCGCCGTCTCCGCCTCGGCCGGGCGCTGTTCCTTCTTCCTGGACCGCGTCGCCTTCGGCTTCGGCTCCGCCTCGATCGCCAGCTGGAAGGTGTTCGAGGTCGTCAGCGCCGGCGGCTCGGCGGCCCGCGCCAGCTCGACCAGGCCGTCGACCACGTTGGCCGTGACCCGGTGGCGGCGTTCGGCGGCCCACACCCGCAGCGCGACGTAGGCGCGGGCGGTCACGTCCTGGCCGTGCTGCTCGACCATGGGCAGCAGCTGCTGGACGTGGGAGTCGGGGATCGCGCGGGGCTGGTCCTGCTGCTCGGTGATGGCTTTGAGCAGGGGCCACTGCTGGATGCGCCGGTTGACCTCGCTTTCGGACTCACCGAACCGGTCCTGGCAGTAGTCCGGCCACGTACGCCCGCCCCGGCGGTACAGGCGTCGGCCGCGAACGGCGTGCGCGGCCTTCCACTTCATCCACTCGGCCCGGTTGCCGTTGGCGAACGCGGCTTCGCAGTGCCCCAAGTCGTCGACCTCCTGGGGCGTCAGCTCGCCCTGGGCTTCAACCTCGATGGGCTCCGGGATCAGGTCCGGCGTGAACGGCTGGGGCCGGTACGGCTCCGGCTCAGCGGTGGGCGGCGACGGCTCGACCTCTCCGGCCGGGGCCGGGATGGTCGGCACGGCAGGCGCGGCCGTCTGTGCCTTCTCCTCCTCGGCTTTGCGTCGTGCCTCGGCCGCGGCAGCGCGCTGTGCGCGGATCTCCTTCTGGGAAGGGCTCACCGGTCGGCCTCCTGCTCGCCGACGGGCAGCAGCCCGCGCTGCTTCATCTCCGTGACCAGGGAGCCGAACGCGGTCTTGGCGGCCCCTTCCACCGGGGCTCCGATGGAGTCGGCCAGGCGCTCGCTGCGCGGGATGACCGTGGTGAAGACGTTGTAGCCCTCCTTGGTCATCTCGTCGCGGTAGTAGCCGGTCGAGCCCGCGTTCGCCACGGTGCGGTTGAGCAGCACCCATGTCTCGGGCTTCCTGCCGGTGGCCCTCAGTGGGGCGCTGCGGGCCAGGATGTCCTTGAACGGCGTGGCGTCCTCCGGCTCGACGATCCGCTCCCAGTCGCCGGCGGTGGGCGACATGTGCAGGATCACCAGGTCGGCGATGCGGAGCACCGAGTCCGCGATGTGCGGGTGGTTCTCGCTGTGTCCGCAGTCCACCATCGCGATGGTCTTCCCCGTCGGCGGCACGACTTCCTTGTGGAACTGGGCGGACGCCATCAGGTGCACGGGAAAGGCGAAGTCCCCTTTGTGCGGCTGGCTCCAGCTCCAAAACTGCTTGCTGTGGTCGGCGTCGTACCCCTCGACCTCGTACGCCTCCTCGTCCTCGACCAGGGCGTGCGACAGCCACCCGGTGTCGGTGGTCTTGGCCATGGTGCGGGGCGACATGTTCGCGATGAGCATGGCGGGAGCCTATGGGCACAGCCGAGATCAACACATCACGGACGCCCGCTTCCGCCCCCGTAACGCCCGCTTGATACGCGATTGCCCGCCCCAACCGGGGCGGGCGTGGTACTGCGGGGGGCCGCGGGCTCACTCGAAGATGGGGCGCTCCACGTCGCTGGACATCGCCCACTCGACGGTCCGCTTCACGCCGCCGGCGTACCACTCGGACGTCTCGGCCCACTTGTAGCCGAAGATCGCGTCCTCGGCGTGGGTGCGGATCAGGGGCACGGGCAGGTTCGGGTACTCGTACATCTCGCGGGAGATCGGCGCCCACTCACGCTCGCCGAGCAGCCAGCGGGTGGTGTGGATGATGGCCTCCAGCGCGCTCGCCACGCCTTCGGGGGAGACCCAGATCATCCGCACGTCGCCCGGCTCGATCGGCTGCGAGGCCAGTGCGTCGTCGCGGAGCTTCTCCAGCTCGCCGCGCGACCGTACGACCCGCGGCGGCAGGGTCGGCGCAGCGGGCGCATGGGTCGGCTGGGCCGGCGGCTGCGGGCCGCCCCGGTTCCACCACGATGTCTCGGCCATATCGCTCAAGGTAGCGGCCTCCTCGGACACACAGCCAGGAAACGGAGCGGGCCAGCGGATTGACCGCTGGCCCGGGTCCTACATCTCGATGTCGATGTCGAAGTCCGGTGCCGGGGGAGCAGGGGGCTCCGGCGCCGGGGGCGGGGCCATCGCGGGCTCCGGCTCGGGCATGGCGGCCGGGCTGCCGCCCGCGGCCTCGATGTCGTGGTCGGCCTCGGCGATTTCCCGGCCCAGCCGCGCGTACTCGTCATGGATGCCCATGCCGCTGTCGCGGCGCTCGCGCTCGACCTCCTCGGCCGCGGGCTGCGCCTCGCGCTCCCGCTGCGCCTCCTGCTCCCGCTCCTGGGCACGCTGTTCGAGGATCATCTGAGCCTGGCGGGCCTGCTCCATCGCCCTCATCAGCTCCTCCTCGACGGACCAGTGCGGCTTCGGCGCCGCGGCGGCCGGGGCCGACTCCGGCTCGGCCGGCTCGGGCTCCGGCGCGACGGGGTTGCGGCGCTCCAGCTCGATCCGCGCGTAGTCGGCCTCTTCGCGCACCTGCTGCGTCTCGGCGAACCACTTCTCGCGGGTCTCGTGGACCTCCTGGTACTTCAGCGCCCGCTCACCCATCGACTCGGCGATGTCCCGGCTGGTCTCCGCCCGCTCCAGCGTGTCCTTGACCAGCGCGCTCGGGTCGACCTCGGCCTGGAGCGTGGGCACCTGCTGCAGCGCCATCGCCTGGGCGAGGGCCTGCTGGTGCTCGTTGTAGCCGGTCGCCTTCGAGACCTCGTCCATCGCCTTGTTGATGCGCTCCTCGTGCTCGGCGGCCTCCTTCTCCGCCATCTCCTGAGCACGCAGCTCCATCTGCACGGCCTGGTCCTCGTAGTCGCGCGCCGCTCCGAACGACTTCGCCATCTCGTCGCCGACGTACGGCGGCGCCCATGCCTCCTCGCGCTCGGCACGCTCGATCGACTGGCGCAGGCTCTCCTCGCTCGCGCGGGAGATGTCGGCCAGCTCATCCGGCACGCCCAGGGCACGGCGTGCCCGCTCCCAGTCGGCGAGCGCCTCGACGGCACCCGGCGGCGGGGCCTGCCCGATGGCGTCGGCCTCCTGGTCGAAGCTGTGGGCCTCGCGGTACCGCTCGACGCGGCCGGCGCGCAGCTCCCAGCTGGCCCGCTCGATCGGGTCCTCGGGCACCGGGCCCAGCCGGTCGATCGCCCATTCCGGCTGCTCCTCGGCGACGCGCTGGCCCAGCCGCTCGACGCGCTGGTCCATCAGCTCGGCCCACTCGCCCATGAACCGGCCCAGGTCGCCGTCGAAGTCCGGCGTCCGGGCGGCGTAGGAGTCCATGGCCTCCAGCTGCGCCTCGCGCTCGGCGGCCTGGCGCCGGGCGACCTCCTGGTCCTGCCCGGCGTGCAGGACCTCCACGTTCTGCGTGTAGGCGAGCGACTGCTTGAGCAGCTCGGCGTGGTGCAGGTCGAGCGCGTCGACCGGCTCGGCCTCGGTCTCGGGGGCGAGGACCAGCTGCTGCAGCTGCTCCTGGTCGACCGGCTCGGCGGTCGCGGTCTCGATCACAGCCGCTTCCGCGCCGTCCCCAGCCATGACCTCGACACCGGTCTGCGCGGCGAGGGTCTGCCGCAGCAGCTCCTCCTGGTGCGGGTGGACCTTGGCGGCCTCATCCGCGGCGGCGACCAGCTCCTGCAGGCGCTCCGGGTCCACGGTGCCGTGCCCGGCCTCGATCGCGTCGTCGACCTTCTGCACCTGCTCGGCGAGGGCGGCGCGCTGCTCGGCCTTCTCCGCGTTGACCTGGTCGCGCTCGACCAGCCGGTAGGCGTTCTTCAGGCGGTGGTGCATCGCCTTGCTGGCGTCGTCGGCCGTGTCCAGCTCACGCGAGCGGGCCGTGCGCACCAGCAGGTCCTCGGCGTCGAACCCGCGCTCCTCGACGGTGCGGGCCAGCCGCATCAGGGAGCCGTACGCCTCACCGCTGCTCACGCGGGCGTAGTCCTCCGGGCCCAGCGCACCGAGCAGGGCCTTACCGAACCGCTTCTCGGCGTCCTGGTCCTTGACCCCGGCCCACGCCGGCTGGATCGCGGCGAGGTGCTCGCGGCGCTCCAGCTCGGCGGCGATGGCCTGGGTGGCGGTCTGCTGCGTGCCGGAGCGCTGCAGCGTCTGGTCGAGCACCGACAGGTAGTGCGGGACGTCCTCGTCCTTGATGCCGTCGCCGTCCCGGTGGGTGATGACGTAGGCCCAGTTCCCGTCCTGGCCTCGGGTGAGGCTGACGTACAGGGCCTCGCGGGAGGTCTGCTCGTCGACCAGCGAGTGGCACGGGCCCACCGTGCGGCCCTGCGCGCCGTGCACCGTGGACGCGTACCCCAGCTCGACGTGCGTCTGGACGTAGGCGGCGGGCAGGTGCATCCGCGAGCCGTCCTCCAGCTGCACCATCAGGGAGCCGTTGTCGCTGATCCCGGTGACGGTGGCGGTCAGCCGGTTGGTGGCGAACTGCCCGCCCTCACCCGTGACGTGGCGGTCGTTGCGGCGCATCTGGATGACGTCGCCGCGACCGGCCTTGGTCTCGACGCCGTACTTCTGCCCGGTGCGCAGCGCGACGCCGTCCTCCTCGACCAGGCCGGCGCGGACCAGGTCGGCGCGGGCGCGGGCGGACAGTTCGGCGGCCGTCTCGTTGTCGGGGGCGACCAGCAGCGGGTTCCGCCCGGCCAGCTGGTCGGTGACCCATCCCTGGTAGGCACGCTCCTTCATCTCCTCGGCGCTGCCGCCCCGGAACCGCTTGTGCAGCTCGTACTGGGCGAGAGCCTCGGTGTTGCCCTCGCGCAGCTGCAGGGACGCCTTGGCCTCCCACTCGCGGACCTTCGACTCGCCGGTGACGGGGTCGATGTCACGGAAGCGCCGGACCTCTTCGAGCGTGTGGACGCCGGGCATCTCCTCGGCGAGCTGGCCGAACATCCCGCCCGCACCCACGGCCGTGAGCTGGTGGTGGTCGCCGCTGCCGATCATCTTGGCGCCGCACGACTCGACCAGGGCCCGCACGCGGTCCATGTCGCGGGTGTTGGTCATGCCGGCCTCGTCGACGATGACCAGCGTGCCGGGCGCGATGCGGTACTTGTCCGCGTCGGGAACGTTCTTCCCCGCGGCCATGTCAGCGTGCTTCTTGAGCAGCATGGAGATGTTGGCGACGTTGGTCAGACCCTCGTCGGCGAGGACCTGAGCAGCGCGCTCACCGCTGGCCAGACCGATGACCTGGCGGCCTTCGTGCGCCTCCCACACCTCGGTCAGCGCGGCAAGGGTGTAGGACTTGCCCGCGCCGGCCGGGCCGATCAGCAGGTCGAGCTTGCGGCCGGACGTCGCCGCGCTGCGGACGAAATCGGCCTGCTTGCCCTTGAGCCCGCGCCGGGCGATGACCTCCTCGACCAGCTCGCTGGGCACCGTGGGACCGCCGCGCTCACCCGCGAAGGTCCGCATCCGCTCCTCGGTCGCGATGTGGCTCTCGGTCGAGAACCGGTTCACGTTGTTGTCGGCCGGCTCGTAGACGAAGGACCCGTCCGCGCGCTGCAGCTCGACGGGGATCTCGACCATGTGCGGCGCGGTCGCGCAGACCACGCCGTTGTCGGTGGCCGGGTCCAGCGCCTCGTCCGCGAGACGGTTGAGCAGGTCGCGGACCTCGTGGGCCTCCATCCCGCCCAGCGTGTCCGGCAGCTGCCGGTTCAGCTCGACGATCAGGTCCGCCCGGCGCCACGTCGCCTTCTGCTCCTGGACCGCGGCGACGGCGCGCTGCTGGATGACCGCCGGGTCGAACTCCTTGTACGGGCGGTGCAGGTCGTGGAGCAGGGACTCGTGCTCGACCTGGTCGGGGACGTTGGCCAGCGAGTCGCGGAAGCGCTCCTTGCTGAACGCCTCCCACCGGTCGAGCAGCTGGTCACGGGTGACGGCGTCGTGCTTCTTCGCCTGCCGCTGCTGCAGCGTGACGTCCTCGGACATCCGGGCCAGCACGTACGGGCTCGGCGGGGTGTTGTACCGCTCCTCGTACGCCTTGGCGACCTCGGCGACCTCGGCCTTGATGGCCACGCGGCGGGAGGAGAACCCGTCACGCAGGTCCTGGTCGATGCCGACGATCTCGCGGGCCTTGCCGTCGGGGCGGGTCATGAACCGCACGCCGTCGGTGCGCTCCAGCTCCTGCTCGGCGATCCGCTCGGCGAGGTGGCCCACGGCCTGCTTGTGCACCCACAGCCCGTGCCCGTCGACCGATCCCCAGGTCACGCGCTCTTCGCCGGTCACCGGGTCGATCTCGACGGCCTTGATCTTGTTCAGGACCGTGGCGTGGACGTGCAGCTGGGGGTCGTCCTCACGGCTCGTGTGCTGGGCCCAGGCGGAGACGATGAAGCCCTCGCCCTTGACGTAGCGGCCGGTCGAGCGGCCCTCGACCTTCTTCCCGTGGTGGCCCAGCCGGGTGTATCCGGCCTCCTCCTGCATCTGCTCCAGACCGGCCTTGACCCCGACCTTCCAGGCGTCCCAGACACGGTCCGCCTTCGCGGCGTACCGCTCGGCGCCTTCCAGGTCGCCGGCCTCGCGGCACTGCGCGGCCTTCACCTGCAGGCTCGCGTGGTAGACGCTCCAGGACTTCGGCGCGGAGAACGTCAGGTCGTAGTACAGCGTCGCCGACGGCGAGTGCTTCCTGGTGTCCAGCTCGATCGCCTTGACACGCTCCGGAGTCAGCTCGACCCCCGGCGTCTTCGCCCTGGCCTCGCTCAGCGCGGCCTCGAACCGCTTCTGGAAGCTCTTCTCGTAGTTCTTCGGCGCGTTCCCCAGCCGGGCGTCCTTGCGGATCTGCTTCTCGGCCTTGGCGTACTCCGGCGTGCCCTCCTCGTGGGGGATCGCCGCGAGACGCTCCAGCATCTCGTCGCGCTTGCGGGGGTCGATCCAGTCCTTGTAGAGGTCGGTGAAGACCTCGTTGTCGACCGTTCCGGTCAGCCCCAGCTCGGCCGCGCCGTCGCCGAGCCAGTAGCCGGGGGGCTCGCCCTGCAGGTCCACGCTCCGGGCGTAGTAGTGCTCAGCACCGGCCGCTACCTCACGGGTGAGGTAGGCGGGGTCTGAACCTGCGGAGATCGAAAGCATCGCGACTCAGAGTAGGCGATTTTCAAGATCGTTAACACCCATTGGATCGTGATGCATAGGTGTGAGGGCTTGTGGTCGTTGCATCTAGTTCTACGGTCTGCATCCGGTCTGAATGATCAAGGTGAGAAGTGGGGTCCGATTACCTCGTCCTGCAGGGGGTCAAAAAGGGGTCTATGACGGTGAGATTGGGGCCGTCCCGGCTCCTGATCCTTGGCCTCCGGCCTGCCGTGGCGCGCTCGAACCGGCGCGCGGGTTGTACCGAAATGTGCCGGTCGGCGGCTGACTGCTGCACCCCCACCTGCGGCGCGCTCGTGGGAGCGACCACCGGGCGGCCGACGCCCAAACGTGGCGGGCACGCTGGCCACCAACCGGACCCGTGCGCTACGGTCGGGCTCGACGTCATCGACCCCCGTGCGGACCCCCGCCCGGGGGTCGACTGTTACCAAGGGCCGGACGCGAGGACGTCCACGCACCGCACCCGCCCCACCCCCGGCCGGCGCGCTCGCGCGGCGGCCGGGCACTCCCCACCCACCCGCTCACCGGTCGACGGAGAGTGACCGATGCCCGGGGCTGCGGCAGCGCCTCGGGGGCGCGCGCGTGGTGACGCTCACCAGCCGGTGACGGCTCCCCGGTCACCAGACCCCGGCCTCTCTCACCACCAGGTGGTGAGTCCCCACCCGCGACAGGGTGGTGAGCGTCGGCGCGAGCAGGGGCCAGCGGCACGGCTGTACGGCGGTGAGGCTCACCAGTCGTCGGCGGCGCCACGGCGCTGGACGGTGGTGACGGTCACCACGTCGACAAAGCGATCGGCGGGCCTCGGCTGGTGAGTGGTGAGGCTGCTCCGCGACGTGCAGTCTGCTCACCGGTGAGCCGGTGGTGAGCCGCTCCCCAACGCAACCCGGCCCCGGACGGATGTCCGGGGCCGGTGGTGAGCAGGCGGTCAGAAGAGCGGGTTCTGCAGGGCACCGCTGGGGTTGCCCGCGTCGAGCGCGGCGGCGATAGCGGCCTCGATCTCCTCGGGTCCGTCGGCGGCGGCAATGGCGGCCTGGACCGCCCGCGCCCGCCCCACCGCGCCGCGCACGTCGGCCAGCGCGTGACCGGCAAGTCGCCTCCGAGCTGCGGCGTCGCGGTTGTTGTCGCCCCGGGTGCCGAGCAGCCAGTGGCGCGGCTGCTGGCACGGCGGCTCGTCGCAGGTGTGCCGCACGACGTGGCCGGCCGGGATCGAATCGGGCCCGTGGGCGAGGCGGAAGCCGAACAGATGGGCGGGGACGACCCTGCTCGTGGCGGTGGTGTGCGACCCGGCGCGGAAGGTTCCGTGGGCGGTGTCGGTCAGTCCACCGGTCCACCACCAGCAGTCGTCCGGGCCGCGCCGCAGGACGTGGCTCCAGTAGCGCGCGACGGTCTCACCATCGGCCAGCAGCTGCGCCCACCCCACCGGGACTGGTGACGGCGGGGGACCATCCTCACCACCTTCGGGCGGCTCCGGGTGGTGAGGCTCACCAGTGAGGTGGTGAGCCTCGGGGTGGTGAGCCGTGCTCCCGTGAGGGCCTGGTGCGCTCACCACTCTCACCACCTCACCAGTCCGGCCGGGCCGGGACGGGTCGCGGTGGGGACGCTGTCGGGTCCGCTCCTCACCAATCGGGCCTGCGGCCACGGCTCCTCCCTCACCACCTCACCATCGCTGTACGTGATCGTCACCGTGGTGTCGCCGCGGTCGGCGTCGTACTCGGCGGTGGTGAAGAAACGCCACCCCTCGGGGTCGCCGTAGATCCACACCCACGCTCCGGTGAGCACGGCGGCGAGGTCCTTCACGCGGACGTCCTGCACCTGCGGCTCCCAGCCGGTGACCGCGGCGCGGCCGGCGGGCTGCTCGTCGTCCTGGTCCTCGTCGTCGGGTCCGTGCTGGGAGTCGTGCTCGGCGGTGGCCTCGACGTCCAGTTCGCCGTTGCCGCGGTACAGGAGGGTGGCGCCGTCCTCGTCGACCTCGGTGTACGGGGGCAGGGCGTCGTCGGCGTCTGGGTCGCTGGTGCCGTAGGTCCGTCGACCGCACCCGGGGGCCGGGCAGCGGAAGACGTCCTCGCCCGCCACCTGGATCGGCTCGGTCACGGCCTGGCACTCGGGGCATGGCGGCGGTGTGACGGACATCACGCCTCCCCGGTGCGGAGGGATTCGGCGATGCGGGCGAGGGCGTCGGGGGCCTCGATCCACTCGGCGAGGGACTCGACGGTCCTCGTCGAGCGCCGGTCCCGCCACAGGGCGCCAGCCTCCTGCAGGGCCCGGGACAGGTCGATGACCTCCTGGGTGCCGAGCATCCCGCTCAGCTCGGCCAGCCGGTCGGCCTCGGCGAAGTCCCCGTCGCCCGCCGCGCCGTCGGCGGCGGCCATCAGCTCGTCGCCGCGCCGCAGCGCGTGCGCGAGGTCGGCCCGCAGCAGCTCCGGCAGCGTCTCCTCGGTGCCAGCGACGACGGCCAGCTCGCGGTACCACCAGGACCCGTCCGGGCGGCGGGCCAGCTGTCCGCCCGGACCGGCGGGGTGCGCGGCGGCGATCGGGCGGAAGAGCAGGGCGTCGGGGTACGGGGGCACGGTGTCGTGCCACGGGCGGGTGCTCGGGGTGGTCACGGGCGGCTCCCGTCGTCGGCCGGCGGCTCCTCGGCGGGCCGCGCCTGGATGTCGAAGCTGGGATAGCCGAAGCCGTCGATGTCGTAGGTGCCGCGCTGGAACGCCACCACCTCGTGGTCGTCGCCGAGTGCGTCGGCGACCTGGCCCAGCAGCTCGACCGCCCCGTCGAGGAGGGTCCCTCCCAGCCGGGCCAAGGGCGTGCCGCCCGCGCGCCACTGGACGACGTCGTACAGCTCCCACCCGTCGGCGGCGGAGTCCTTGTCGAGCAGTTCCCCGGGGAACCAGGCGAGCACGTGGGTGGTCGGCTGCAGTGCCCCGGATTCCCCGGTGCCTCCGCAGTGCCCGCACTGGCCGTCTCCGTCGGACTGCGCGCGCCGCTGGGTGTCCTGCTCGGACTGGACCAACAGCAGCAGGTCCTGGACCTGGCCGGGGGTGAGCTTGAGGTCGACGACTTCGCCGACCTGGCCCGGGTCGGGGAGGTCGTGGATGGTGAGGACGGCGCCGACCGGGTCGTCGTCGCCGGTGACGTCGTGGGTGGGGTATTCGGCGAGCAGCTGCTCTACGGCGAAGGCCAGCTCGCTGCCTCGGGCGATGGTCATGCCTGGGTCTCCTTCGGGGTGGCGTTGGCGGCGAGGAAGGCGCCCGCGATGGCGGCGGCCTCCTCGCTGGTGTCGTACGTGACCTCGTCGCCGGCATCCTCGTGGCGGCCGTTGGCGGCCTGGCCGATCCACCACCAGCCGCCGTCCTCCGGGTGCCAGGAGACGCGGGCGTGCCCGCCGAAGGAGTCGAACTCGATCGGCTCCTTGTTGGCGTGCGGGTTGATCGCGACGACGGCGCCGGGCCAGCGCTTGCGGGCGGCCTGACGGCTGACTCCCCACGCGTCGCCCAGCTGCGGGTAGTTCACCCCGCCCCCGCCGGCGCCACGGGCGTACTGCTCGGTCATCGGCTCGACCTCGTCCCGGGCGATGCGCAGGGCGCGCAGCATGGCCAGCTGCCAGTCGGGGGTCGAGCGCACCGGGAGGTCCGGGTCCGGCCTGCCGGGGCTGGTGTCGCGTACGGAGATCTCGTCGGCCAGCGCGGCGGCGACGGCGCGCAGCTCCTTGCGGAACTTCGTCAGCTGGGCCTCGGTCGGCTCGGTCCACGCGGGATCGCGCGGGGCCATGAACGCCTCGTAGTCCGGGGCGTCGTCCTCGTTCTTCGTCATGACGACAATGGTAGTTGTCGTGAACCTGGATTGTCACGGGAACCGCGATTGTCGGCATGCGGGCCCCCGGAAGCTGCCGCAAAGCCACCCAAATTTGGGTGACCGGCGCCCCGAAGGGCTTGTTATCAGCTCCGTGGTGCGGAATCAGCCGTACGGCTGTCTGATCTGGGGTGTCTCAGCTGTACGGGCACCCGGACGGGCAGATATGACATGGGGCGACATAGGCACGGCACGGGGGTGGTGGTCGGGGGTGAGCGACGTGTTGGGGCGGCTGCGTCGGTCTCCGGAGGGGACACGGCGCAACTTCCGGCGGGATCAGGAACTGCAGCTCCGGCTGCGCGGGGAGTACGGCCCGGAGTGGTGGCAGGTCCTGCCGGGCTTCACGCTGCTCCTGCTGGGGATCGCCGTGCCGCTGTTCACCCTCGGCTGGCTGTGGGACCGGATCGGCTGGTGGGCCGCGCTGCTGGGCGCGGGCGCCCTCGGGTACGCGGCACGCGCCGTGGTGCTCCGCCGGCGGCGGGCTGTCGCACAGAAGCAGCGGCGGGCCGTGTGCTTCACCCTCGACCAGGTCGACGCGGCGGACGACCGCGGCTTCCGGACCATCGTCGGGCGGCTCCTGATCCGCGACGGCTGGACGAAGGTGCGCGGGGTGCGCATCAGCGGGACGGTGGTGCACCTGGTCGGGAACGGGCCCGACGGGCGCCAGCTCGGCCTCGCCTTCGAGCGCGGTGTCGAGCAGGCCGGGGAGGAAGACGGCGGCCGGGCGGCGCTGCGCCCGGTGAGCAGTGCCCCGCGGCTGCCGGACGGGGTCGAGCCTGGCCCTCGTCCGCTGTTCGTCGTCGTCAGCTCCGGCTCGTTCGCCCGGGAGCGGGTGCTGTGGGCGGCCCGGACGGACGTCCGGCTCGTCGACCGGGCGATGTTAGGGCGGTGGGCGGCCGGCGAGGACCTGGCGGTGCTCCTCGACCTCGGCCTGGACGACGTCCGGCCGGACGCGCCGTAGCCGGACGGAACATGGCGAGGGCCCGGGAGAACTCCCGGGCCCCTTGTCGTCGGCGGGCTTGGGTCAGCCGCTGTGCCGGGGCAGGCGCTGCTCGGCCAGCTGCTCGACGGCGGTGACCCGCGCGGCGTCCCATCCCGGCTGGGGAGAGAGGCCGGCCAGCATCCCGCGCAGCTTCTTCGCCTCGACGACGGTGACGCCGTGCAGCTCGGTGCGCCCGCGCGGCGCGGGGACCTTCGCGCCATGCACCGCGAGGATCGGCCGGACCGGCACCCCCAGCACCTTCGCGGCCTGCTGCGCCTCCCACACCACGGTCTGCAGCGCCTTGGTCTGGTCGTACCGTCCGTACCGGAGCAGCCCGCCGGTGATGACGATGCGGGACTTCTTTGACCGCCAGTTCTTACTGTCGACCAGGGCCACGCCGAACAGTCCGGCGACCAGGTGGTCGATGTTGGCCTTCGACCCCGGGATGGCCCGGTCGTGCAGTACGGCGTAGCCGCGGCGGGCGAGGGGAGCAAGCAGCCGGGCCGTGGCCTCCTCGCCGTCTGCGCCGGACTTCCAGCTGTTGCGCTGGCGGCGGTAGGTCTGGCGGATGCCGTAGGCGAGGACGGCGGCGGCGACCAGGGCGCCGACCTGCCACACGGTCACGGTGCCGGCGGCCCAGCCGGTGACGGCGGCGGCTGCGGCGGTCAGGGGCAGGGCCCACTTCGCACGGCGGTGCTGGGCGGCGCGCTCGGCCGCGCGCTGTAACTCGCCCTGGCGGCGGGCGCTGGCTCCGGCGTTGCTGCGGCGCCCGGGTGTGGTCGTCATGTCGTCGCTTCCTGGGTGGTGGTGGGCGGGTTGAGGGGACGGAGAAGGGTGGCCGGTCAGTCCTGCGGGTGCTGGCAGGAGGGGCAGCCGATGGACTCGGCCGCATCGGCGGCGGAAGCGCCGGCCGCTTCGGCGACCGCGCGCCAGCACAGCGG
Source organism: Streptomyces phaeolivaceus (assembly GCF_009184865.1). Lineage (NCBI taxonomy): Bacteria > Bacillati > Actinomycetota > Actinomycetes > Kitasatosporales > Streptomycetaceae > Streptomyces > Streptomyces phaeolivaceus. The sequence continues at coordinate 18,536 of NZ_CP045095.1, forward strand.
CAGGCCGCTCTCGTCGAGCGTGCGCCCGGTGGGGAAGTCCTCGTCCGGGCCGTAGAAGACGGCCACGAAGGGTTCGACGCCGGGCAGGACGAGGCGAGTCGGTTCGATGTGGAGGTCGAACTGCGGGGCGGGCGGGATGGACGCGAGGCTCTCCCACACCAGGCAGTCCAGCAGCTGCGCCACGGTCCGGCACTCGTGGTCGTGCCCCGCGCACAGGTCCCAGGTGCTGCCGTCGGGACGCAGCACCTCCAGGTCGTCGGTGACGGTCAAGGTGATGGTGTCGGAGTAGTGAACGGGCTGGACGGCGGGCGTGGGCGTACGGCGGCGCAGCAGCTGACGGATGTTCATGGGGTCTGGTCCTCCTCGTCGTCGAATGCGTCGGTGAGCAGGTCGGGCCAGCGGGCGTGGCCCCGGAACTCCAGGCGATGGCGCAGCATCTCGGCGGCCTGGTCCCGGGGGACCTCCAGGGCGAAGTCGTCCCTGGCGCGGGCGACGACGTCGCGGACGGAGACGCGCATCGGGCGAGTGATGCGCAGGTCGGTGACGGGCTCGGCGAGTTGGGCGCGCACGGCGGTGGTGATGGCGTGGTCGGTGGCTGCCAGCAGCCGCTTGCGGTAGTGCTCGGCGGCGGCCCGCCGGTCCTGCTCGGCCCGGTGCCGGCGGATGCGGCGACCGATCCACGGACTGAGCAGTGCGAGCAGCAGTGCCGGACCGAGCAGGACGTAGACGGGCATCGTCACTTGCCCCCGGCGGTGGTGAGGCGCTTGACCTCGGCCTGGGCGAGGGCCAGTTCCGTCTGCACCTCGCGCATCTTGTCCTTCGTGTCGTTCACGGCCGTGTTGAGCTTCTCGACCTGGCCCTCCAGCACGCCCTGCCGCTCGATGGCCCGGCCCAGCTCGGCTGCGTGCGCCTTCTCCTGCTCGGTCCGGCGCTCCTTCTCGGCGGCGACCCTGGTCTCGGCGTCCCGCTCGGCCTGCAGGGCGAGGGCCTCCGCCTCACGGGCACGCCCCTCGGCAGCGGTCGCTGCGCCTTGAGCCGCTGTGACCGCCTGCTCCTTCTCGGCCTGCACCGCCTTGACGGTCTTCTGCATCGCCTCGACCTCGGCCTTCGCCGCGACCTCGGCCTTCCCTGCCTTGTCCTGGGCTTCGCGGACGCGCTTGTCGGCCTCCGCCTTGGCGGCGGTGACCTGCTTGTCGGCCTCGTCCTGGGCGCGCTTGACGGCTGCGGCTGCCTCCGCCTTCGCCTTCTCGACGGCCTGGTCGGCTTCGACCTGCAGGCGCTCGACGCGCGCCTCGGCCTCCGTGCGGATGCGCTCGGTCTCCGCCTCGAACCGGGCGGTCTCCTGCTCCAGTTCGGCGATGGCCCGGTCGGCTGCCTCCTGGGCCTCCTCGGTCTCCGCGCGGGCGAGGTCGCGCTGGCGCACGGCGGCTTCCCGCTCGGTGTTCGCGGTGGTGGCCTTCTTGCGCCACTCGGCGACCTGGGAGTCCGCAGCCGCGGCGACGGAGGCGACCTCGGCCTCGGCGGCGTCCGGGTCGTTGATGGTCTGGAGCAGGTCGACGTACCGCGCGAGCTCCGCCTGCAGCTCGTCGACCTTCTGCAGCACCGTGCCCTGCACGATGCCGGCGGTCCGGGCGGCGTCGGTGACGACCCGGTCGGACGGCTCCTCGACGGGCGCGGCCTTGGTGGCGCCGGTCTTCCCGCGCTTGGCCCGGTAGGCGCTCATGGCGTTGTGGTCAGGGTCGGAGCAGTACTTCGGCGCGCGTCCGGGGGCGTTGGGGTCCTTGGGGACCGGCCGGGCGGTGCACTCGGGGAACGCGCACCGGGGCGCCTCCTCGACCGGGGTCTCGACGGTCTGCTCGGTCGGCTGCTCGCTCATCTGCAAGAACTCCTACGGGGCGGTGCGGTCGGGCGGGTGCGCTGCGGTCGACAGCGTGCCGTATCCGGGGACGGGTGGGGGAGCGGGTCGCGGCTCACGCGGCGGTCGTGTAGTGGTCGGCGTTCTCGCGCATGGCGGTCAGTCGGCCGCGCTGCTTGCCGATGGCGAGGTGGGCCAGCGGGGTGCGGGCCTGGGGCCAGACGGCGGCGGCTCGCTGGGTGTACCGGCTCGGGGTGAGCAGGATGACGTCGGCGTCGGTCAGGCCCAGCTCGGCGGCCTGGGCGCGCAGTTCCTCGACGGTGATGCTGCCGGCGTCTTCCCATGTGTGGTCGTACGGCTCGACGTCCTGGTCGAGCGTCAGGAAGCCGTGCAGCGCGCTGAGTACCAGGACGGTGCCGCCGTGGGCGGTGAGGGCGTCGGCGGTCCGGCGGGCGTGTGTGTGCAGCTTGCCGACGTACAGCTGCCCGGCCGGGGCGGCGCGGTCCAACTTCGCCCCGGAGCAGGGGATGACGACGACGCAGGGGATGACGACGACCGGCCCGGCCGCGGCGGGGGAGGTGGTGCCGTCGAACAGGGCCAGCTGCTCACCGTGCGCGGCGGTGACCGGACAGCGCGCGGCCGGGGCCTCGATCTGCTCGGCGGTGTCGAGCAGCTCCACGGCGGCGGCCGGGTCGTAGGCGTCGCGGATCTCGACCCACCCGTACTCGCCGAGAACTCCGGCGAGGGTCTCGGCCTGCTCCCACAGGGGGAGGGCGGGGTCTACCTCGACCACGGCGGCGGGCTGGGGTCCGACCAGGACCTCGACGATCCGGCGGAAGGCGACGGCACGGAAGTACGCGGCGGCGGCCCGGCGACCGCTGGCGCCCAGGGACTCGAAGCGGTCGGCGTGCTGCGGCCGGCGGGCGCACTCGCCGTACATGCGGGCGGCCCAACTGGTCAGCTGCTCGGCGTGGTCGAGGACGCGGGGGAGAGCGGCTGCGTAGCGGGCCACGTCCTCGGCGGGGCCGGTGACGCGCAGGGCTCGCCCGGACCGGTCGAGCTGGCGGGCCTCAACGCCGAAGCGGACGGCGACGGCGCGGGCGGCCTCGGCGCGCTGGGGTCCGCGGCCGGCGGCGTAGGGGAAGTCCAGGCGGACCGCGGCGCGGCCGTGAGCACGCAGCTGCAGGCGGTCGGTGTCGACGTAGCGCGCGCACCGGGCGGCGTAGCGGGCGGCGCGCTCCGGCCCCCAGCCGGTGTCCCACAGCGGTCGACGGGCGGTGGTGCCGTCCTCGCGTCGGATCTCCTGGCCCTCGTCCCGCAGTCCCATCCCGTGCCCCCTTCGTGGTGACTTGTGCAGGATTCCAGTCTAATGCATTGCATTGCATTTCGTCAATGCATTGCATCACGAGTGATGCAATGAAACGCAATGTTTTAGGGGGTGTCGCCATGATTGCGGCCGTGCGCTCGCCGGTCGCGGCGACCGGTAGGGGGGTGAAACGGCCTGCCGTACGCGCCACGGTGCCGGGGGGCGTCCGGGGCTTCGGAGCGACGGCCTTGGGCGGTGGGTCCTCGTCGGCCGGGGCCGACCGCCGACGACACGCTCCTCGGCCACGGCGAGACCCGGGCCGACGCGGAGCGACCGCACCGGCCGGTCACCACGGCGCGGCAGCAGCTGCTCCCCCTCGGCCCCGGCCGGCGGTGCGGTCTCCTCACGCGCCCGTCATGCGCGACGGCGGGAGTACGGCGGTCTGCCCCGCTCCGGCCGGGCAGACGGCGACCCGTGCGCCACCGACCCCCCTCCCTCCGCCGCTGGCCGTCTTTTCCCAGCCCGGAGCACCTGCAGCCGCGCACGCTGCGGGCCACGGAGGCTTACGGACCCTGGGCGCCCTCCCCCGGCGCCCGCGCCGTGCCCGGGGCCTGAGTGGGGTGCTCCCTCGTCGGTCGGGCGCGCGCAGCGCTGCCGCAGGGTTCCCGGGAGCGGAGGGGATCGCGCTCGCGCGACCGCTTGCGGCGCCGTCGGCGTCCTCGGAGTGGACGGGGTTCCTGTGGCACCCTCCGGGGCCCGGTCGACGAGGGAGTGCACCGCGACCGCGTACCGACCCCTTCCCCCACCGGGCCGGCGGCCGACAAGTTCTCCCCGCCCCCTCGGAGAAAGGGCCTGCCGGAGGCACCTTGTTCTGTGCCCCGGGCCAACTGCCCGGCGGCGGTCGCCTACTCGCTCGGGTGGCCGGGGCGGCGGCGCTGGCCTGGGCCGGTTTCATAAATCCGACCGCGGCTGAGGCGGGCGGCGTTCGTTCGCGGCGTCTGGTGCGGTCACCCAAATTTGGGTGACCGGCGGTCCTGCCGCGCGGCGGCGAGCAAGTTGGCGCGGAAGGGGAGCTTTCCTCGAGGGCGCCGGACCGGGGGCGGACCGGCGACGCGGGGCCGCTTCGCGCGCGGGCGCGTAGGGCGGTCCCAAAAGTCCCAAAACCCCGGCGCCCAGCAGCACAGTGCGCCGGGACCGGGTCGGGTCTCGGCGCACTGGCAGTGGGCGGGGCGGGTGTGGGCTACGCCGCGGTGTTCGGCGCCGGGGTGCCGATGGCGATGCGGGCCCCGACCAGCCGACCGGCCTGGGCTGCGGTGCGCAGTGCCTTGACTGCGGCCTTGTCGTCGCCGCGCAGTTCGGCGAGGCCGACGTCGCCGACGTAGAGCACGGCCCAGCCGTAGTGGGCGGCGGCCGGGAGCCAGCTGGAAGGAAGCTCGACGCTGCCGGCGTAGAACTTCCCGCCCTCGGGGTCGAGGACCAACAGCCCGTCCTCCCCGGCCGGTCCGTGGCCGAGCAGCAGCACGCCGACCCACTCGGGAATCTGCGGCGGGGCCTGCCTGATGCGGGAGATCAGGGTGAAGCCGTCGCCCAGCAGGGAGCTGATGACCGCGTTGGTCAGCTCCGGCATGGGGCCGGGCCCGCTGGAGCCGTCGAACGCGTACGCCTTGGCGACGGTCTCGGCGACCAGGACGGGCAGGTTGGTGCCGCCGTGGTCGAGGACGGCGGCGGTCATCGTCATGTCGTAGCCGTTGGCGGGCACGGGCGGCTGGTGGTCCGCGGGGAGCGGTACGACCTCGGAAGGGCCGCACGCGGCGTGGACGTAGACGACGTGCACGAAGGTGCCGTTGGTGCGCACCACCATGTTCACGGTGCCCTCCAGCCGGGTCCGGCAGTACACGCACGTCCCGTCGACCAGGGAGACCTCGGCGGCGCGGGCGAGACCCTCGGGCCCGAGCAGGGCGCGGACCTCGGGGCTCATGTGCAGCTCAGTCACGGGCGTGCTCCTGGTCGTGCTCGTCGCGGACGACGGCGGCGTGCTCCTGGCGGGCGTAGCCGCGGGGGTCGGTGTCCCATCGCGGGTCGGCGGCCGGCACGGGGCCACGGCCAGTGCCGTGAGCGCGGTCGTGCTGCAGCAGGCGGCGGGCGGTGTCCTCGGCGTCCTGCTCGCTGGTCGCGGGGTCTTCGACCTCGGCGAGGGCGGGCACGGCCCGGTCGGCGAGGGCGGCGCGGTGCACCCGGTACGCGCGCTCGCGCTGCGGGTCGCCGGGGCTCACGGTCAGCTCGTCGTCCAGGCGCTGGACGGCGGCCGTCGCGCGCAGCAGGGCGAAGGGGTCGGTGGTGCTCATCAGGTCCTTCCGGGAGAGGCGGAGCGGCCGGAGCCAGCTCGAATGGCTCCGGCCGCCGCGGTGTTGGGATCCAGGGTCACGCCTGCGTGGGGTCGTCGGCCCCGGTCTTCTCGCGCATCTTGTGCACGGCCTGCCGTGAGATGCGGGCCCGCCCGGCGATGTCGGAGTCGCTGTGGCCCCAGTCGATCGCCCGGTTGACCAGCTGGCGGCGCTCGGCGAGGTACTTCTCCAGCCGGGCGCACTCGGCGCCGACAACGGCGAGGCGGTCCCAGTCCTGCTCGCGCAGCCGGGCCCGGTGGCTGTGGGCGGCGTCCGCGGTACCGAAGAGGCGTACCCCCTGCTGCCCGGCGTGCAGTTCCTCGCGCTCGATCCAGGCTTTCAGGGCCGCGTCGGTGGTCTCGGAGGTGATCTCACTGGCAGCCAGACGGCCGTGTTCGACGTCCCAGTCGCGGAAGTCGCGGGCCGGTCGGGGGTCTCCGTCCATGAGGACGGTCCGGTACCAGGAACGCACGCCCAGCACGTGCAGACCCACGCCGCTGCCGTCGCGGTAGGGCTTGCCGAAGACCTTCTTGATCTCCGGGTACCAGTGCTCCGAGCCAAGGCACCTGGTGTGGACCGCGCACTCGTCCGCGAGCTTGTCGAGGGACAGGCCCAGCAGTCCGGGCCGGTAGACCTGGGGGCACCGCGCGACGATCTCGGCGAGGTCGACCAGGTCCGCGTCGACCTCGCGCTGGGCTGCCTCGCGGTGACGGGAGGTCAGGCGGCAGAGCTGGCGGCCGGCGTGTGCGGAGGTGGCCGACCAGTCCAGCTCGCCCCCGGCCTCGAAGAATCCGTCGAGCAGCTGCTGGGCGTACGGCGCGACCAGTTCCAGCAAGGCGTTGGCTGCCTCGACGTCGAGGTACGGGTGGCCGGTGAAGCCGGAGTCGACGGTCCAGCACAGCAGCTCGGGGACCTGCCCGGCCCACATCTCCGCTCCGGACCCGGGCAGGTACAGCGTGCCCGGGTGCCAGCGCTTCCAGGTCGCGCGGGGGACGTCGTTGATGGCCGTCCAGCGCCGGTCCCAGACCTCCCGGTGCTGGGTGCTCTCGTGGAAGCTCAGCTCGCCCGTGACGGTGTTGAGCAAGACGTGCTGGTAGGCCCCGGGCTTGTGGGAACCGGCGACCGGCTCCGACGGGATCACGCTCTCCACGGGGGTGATGGTGACGCGGGGCGCCTGGTAGGTGGCCACTTCGATCTGCGGCACGGACACGGTCTCGTTGCTCATCCAGTTCTCCTCGCTGAATCCGGTCTGACGTAAAGAGGTTGACGGTCTGTCGGGTCTAGCGTCAACCGGTTGACAGAGGATGGCCGGAAGTCGGATGAGCGGCTGATAACAAGCCCAGCGGTGCGGGACGGCCGAAGATCGGCAGAACCGAAGCGGCTGCACCGGGGGGTCAGGCCGTAGCGATACGGCGCTCGATGCGGGCCCTGGCGGCGGCGTGGTCGCCCCGGCCGTCGGCGGTGCGGGGATAGCGGCGGCGGGGCGCTCGGGTGAGCGTGGTGAGCACCAGGGCGGTCTGCTCCTCGTGCGTCTGGACGCCCGTGCGCACTCCGGCCTTGGGGGCGCGCATCCACTCCTCCTCCTGGCGCCACCACCGGTACAGCTCGGTCTCGACGGCGTACAGGCGGGCGCGGGCGGCGAGTCGGCCGTGGGTGCCCAGGGCCTTCGCCGCGGCGACCAGGGAGCCGGGCCGGGGGCGGTAGTACGGGGTGCTGGAGCGCTCGGCGGCGAGGGTCTGGCGGCTGGTGTGCTGGTCGGCTCCACGGCGGCGGAGAACGGCTCCTGCGGCCGTACGGCAGCGCTCCCCCGGGGCGGCCTGGCAGGTCGGGCACTCGTGGTGAACCGTCATCACCACGCGCGTGGCGACCAGCAAGTCCCGCATCCGGGCGAGATGCTTGGCGACGGTCCGGGCGCTGTAGCCGGTGCGCTGGCAGATCTCGGCGAGGCTGAGGGACCGGTCGGCGTGCTCGGCCAGCTGCTGGTAGACCCGGCCCGCGTGGTGGCCCAGCCCGCCGGCGTGCTTCTCAGTGCGCCGACCGTGGGAGAAGAGGTCGGCTTGACCTGCGGCGAGACGCTTTTTAAGGCGGGAGATCAGGGGGGTGCGGGTATCCCCTAGGGGGGGCGGGGTTCCTTGTGTCCCACCCCGTGCAACGGAGGCGAAAGCAGGGTGCGAAGCGGTGACGGGGAGCAGCTCGTAGGTACCGGCTGGGCCGTTGTCGGTGGCGCTGCCCAGCCAGGTGTCGAGCTGCAGGCGGCCGAACGCCCGGTGCATGGTCGAGCGGCCGGTGCCGGTGGCGATGGCGGCCCGGCGCACGTCCAGACTCAGCACGGTGCTGCCGGACTGCAGGGCGAGCAGACAGAACAGATCCAGCGCGGCCCGGTCGGCGGGACCGGACTCGATGGCCCAGCGCTCCGGGCAGGCGTCAGCACCCCGCTGCAGCTGCTCGACCAGGGCGACGGTCTCGGCGACGGTCTCCGTGCGCTGCAGGGCCTCCTCCGTGTGCGGCAGCCTGCTCGCGTACTCCACGCAACGGGCCCACTGGCGTGCCAGCTTCTCCTCGGCGTCGATCTCGTCCAGCGCCACGCGCAGCGTGCCGAAGCCCGGCGCGGTGCACACATGCAGCAGCCCGCCCTCGCGGTACCGGCGGTCATCCATCAGCCGCTCGACCATCGGCAGCGTCCAGCGGCGCAGGGCCAGCCGGGTCAGCAGCGAGCCGCACACCTCGCTGACCCGGTCGGCCGGCGGGCGGCGGGTGAGCAGCGCCATGGTCTCGCGGTCCAGCACGGTGGTGGGCGTGCCGTCGAGACGGGGGCCCAGCTTGTCGTCGAGGACCTCGGCGAACTGGTCCTGGCCGACCACCTTGGGGCGGAAGTCCTCGCGGGCCGGGACGGCGTCGATGATGAGCAGCAGCCGGAGGAACGCGTCGGACGGGTTACCGCACGTGGCCGGGGTGAGCAGGTCGGCGGCCCGGCGGGGGTCCGCCGGGCTCATCAGCTCGCTGCGGCCACCGTTGCGGTGCGGGGCACCGATCGGCCGGGCGGCGCCCGTAGACGACTTGAGCAGGCCGTAGTCGAGCGTGGGCAGGCGCTTCGCGGCGGCCACGGCGATGGACTCGACCAGCGTGGCCTCCAGCAGCGTCTCGGCGGCCACCCACACGTGCCGTCCGCCGGCGGATCCGGAAGCGGCGACCACGTAGGTCAGCCCGGCCTCCTCCATCCAGCGCAGCAGAGTTGCGAGGTCGGGGCCGACCTCGCCACGCTTGTCGTCGAGGTCGAAGAGCAGCCAGCGGTAGCGGCGGAACACCGACGACAGGTAGACGGCGTACGGGCCGCGCGGCGGCGTCTTCGGCAGGTAGCGCAGATCGAGGTACTTGTGCAGCCATTTGCCCTCGGAGGACCGGGTGTCGACGCGCACCGACAGCCGCGGGGACAGCTGCAGAAAGAGCTTCTGCAGGTCCACGCGCGCGGCCCGGGGAGCGGGCAGAACACCGGTATGAGGATTGTGGTTCGGGGCAGATGACGGGCTGTGCACGCCCGGTTCCCCGGACACTCCGGGGTCGGGCATGAGCTGTCCGGCACCGTAGCGGTCCGCTACGATGGGAGGGCTCCTTAACTCAATAGAACGCCGAAGCCCCCTCTCGCCTTGACGGCGGAGGGCTCCGAACGCGGCCATCCAGGTCGCACGAAAGAGCAGGGCTCCGGGGCTCTTTGGTTAGGGGACCACCGCCCGTCAGACGCCGTGGAAAGCGTCTGGGGGCTCGATCTCACCTCCTCCGGTGTGGGCGAGGGGTCCGGTTGGGAAGCCGGGCCGCTCTGGTCTGTCAGGTAGGTGGTCGGCTGGGGAGCCGACCGTGGGTGGGTGTTGCAGGGTGAAAACTGATTGGGATTCAGCGGGCTGGCAGGCCCGTAGTGCTGAGTCCCTCGTACGTCGAACGGCGGGGCCCCGGTTGGATGACCGGGGCATTTTTCTTGCCCTTCGACGGTTCTGCGGCTAGCCGGTCAACGGAAGTTGCTCGGCGGTCTCCTCCTCTTCGATCTCGGCGAGCCGCCACAGCGGCACACCGTTCTCGTTGAGCTGGTCCTGCTCGACAAGCCGCTTGAGGTAGAGGCCCATCGTCATGCCCGCAGCCTTGGCGTTGATGAACGCCTGGGCGTGGACCTCGGCAGGAACCATGCCGGTGAGGCGGACCATCCCCTTGCGATCGGCGTGCACCATCGGCGCGAGGTACTCGCGCTCTTGAGAGTTACGTGATCCGTAGGGCCTAGCCATGATCGCAATCCAACAGCATCACGGTTCACGTACACAACTCTGGTGGGGTGTGTCGCCGAAGATTTCCTGTGAGGCGGGCGTTTATCTCCTGAGATCCTGTGTCGCGGGAGGCCAGCGGAATGACGGGCCATCACCGCAGTTCGACCGCTTTCGAGTTGGGGACACCGCGATCGGCTCGCCGAATCGGATATCCGTCCGTCCCGCTGCCGGCCGACGGCTGCCCTCGATCCGGTCATCCCGGAATCCCCTCCTGCACTGCTCCATTGACGGCCCTTCATAGCCGTAGACGTGTCGGCCCCCGAAATCGTTACAGCTTCGGGGACACGAGTTTTCGCACGTCAGGTGGTGTCCCCCGGGGCGGGAAAGCGGGCGGGTGGTTCCCGATGGGCGTCCCGTCTCCCGGGAGACGGCTGTCCGGGCCGGGCCGTACGGCGGGCATGGGGGTCGTGTCGTCACACTGGGGGAACGTCGTCCGCCGGATTTTGTGACACCCCTCCTGCAGGGCTCCGGAAGCGGAACGGGGCGCCTCCCGTGAGAGACGCCCCGCTAGTGGCTGGCTCAGCCCCGCCCGCTCAGGCGGTATCCCCGTTCTGGTGGGAGGCAGCCGGGTTCACGGGGCGGAGCATGACGGCGAAGTTCGGGGAGTCGGGGAAGGGCTGGCGGTTGCCGACCTTCTGGTACCCCCACTGTTCGTAGAGGGCTTGGACCTTGGGGTGGTCGGGGTCGACCAGGAGTACGGCGAGGGCCTCGGGCCGGTTGGCGAGCAGTGCGGTGTGGAGACGGTCGGCGGTGCCGGTCTTCCGCCAGGCGTGGCGGACCATCAGCTCGGAGAAGGAGAACGTCGAGTCGTCGGCCGGCGCGTCCTGCAGGTGCTCGCGCCACCATTCGCGGCCCGGGGTGGCGGGGGCTCCGTAGGCGAAGCCGACCGGCTCCTCGCCCTCGTAGCCGATGACACAGGCGAATCCGGGGTGGCTTCCCCAGTGGTCGACGAACCAAGGGAAGCGCTCGTCGAACTCGGTCATGTCGTCCGCGTAGGCGTCGGCGTGGACGTCGAGGAGGGTTTGCCGGATCTCCGGGAGATCGTCGTGCCCGTAGTGGCGGAGATCAACGGTCGCCGTGGTCATGGGGTGCTCCATTCGGTCCGGTAGCGGTCGGCCCACTCGTGTGCGATCCGGGGCGGGGCATGGGTGATCAGGTCGCGCTGGAAGTCGCCGAGCAGCTGGCGCATGCGGCCGGGAAGGGGGTCACCGGCCATGATCTGGAAGACGTCGGTGCTGGTGGCGTACGCCTGCTCGACTTCGTCCTGATGAAGCTGTGCGAGCGCGAGGCGCGCGGTGGTGTGCGCGCGGTTGCGGCGGTAGGTCTCGGGCAGGGCGGTAAGTGCCCGGTAGGAGGCGGCCTCGGCCTCGGCCGGGTCGCCGACCACGTCACGGACGATCGCCGTGAGGGAGTACAGCTCGGCGGGACCGTAGAAGGTGATCCAGGCGGACCGCGGCGCCGTGGTGTCGGCCTTGGACAGGGCCTCTTCGGCGCGTCCGAGGGAGCGCAGAGCCGCGCGCCGGTCACCGGCGTGCGCGAGGCCGATGGCGGTCCGGGCGTGGGCGAGGGAGGCGTGCAGTCGGCTGCGCCGGGCGGCCCACGTCGCCTGGGCGGCCTGGGCGGCGGCCACGGCTTCGCCGAAGTCCTTCCGTTGGCGGGCGAGCATCGCGCGCAGGTTCCAGACCTGCATGGTCATCTCGGGGTCCTGGGCCATGCCTGCCAGGGTCAGGGCGCGGTCGAGATGCTTGCCGGCGCCGTCGAGCTGCCCGGCGTCGATCAGGGACCACCCGGCGGTGGCCGTGAAGTCGGAGGCCAAGGCGTACAGCCGCGCGCGTACGCGCTGGGTGCTGGATCGCTGCTGCAGGTCGAGGGCTTCGGCGGCGCCGGCGAGGGCCGCGCGTTCGAGGGCGTTGTGCCCGCCCCGTTCGGCATCGAGGGCGGTGAGGGTGTCGATGCTGTCGCGGAGCCGGATCACGTCGGAGGTGCCGACGCGGAAGGGGCGGGGTGCGGCTGCTATGAGGGGTACGGCGACGGCGGCGGCGGTGCCGGTGGCCGCGCCGCAGAAGCGGCGGCGGTGCACTGAGGGGTCCTCCGGTGGTGGTTCAGGGGCGGTGGCGGATCTCCCCGCGGGGTGCGGCTGCTATGAGGGGTACGGCGACGGCGGCGGCGGTGCCGGTGGCCGCGCCGCAGAAGCGGCGGCGGTGCACTGAGGGGTCCTCCGGTGGTGGTTCAGGGGCGGTGGCGGATCTCCCCGGGGCACGAACCCTAAAGCCGCCATGGTCTGGCCGGTGACGGCTTCCAGAGCACGGCGCTGGCGTTCCTGGGGCCACCGGTTCTCGCAGGACAACCACCGGAACACGGTCCGTTCCACGGTGGTGCCGAGTCGGCCTGTGAAGTCCCGGATCGCCTCGTTCACCGCGTCCGCCAGTTCCTCGGCCGACGTCTGATGTTCCGTCATCCAGGCGGCTAAAGCGTCGTTTCTGGTCTCCGCCATGCAGTCACGCTAGGTGGTGCGGACCATCACGAACAGTAAAGAGCCAGTCAAGTCGTCAGTCGGAGCGCGGGCGGCTCGCGCAACTTCGTCATGGCCGACGAATGGTGACGGTGAGTTAGCTGTTGTGTACGGCCCCATCGCGTCCCCGTTCCCCCGTGAGGATGCGGTGGGGCACCGCCCACATCGCAAGCGCTGAGGCGACGATGACCCAAACCGCGCAGCAGACGACCGGCCACGTGAGCACCGCCCGCGGCCTGTTGCACCGTGACCACCGCTGGCTCGGCCGGGAGGTCGAGGACACCGCATCCGGCCGTCGGGGAGTTCTGCGGGCCATCGCTCCGGACGGCGACAAGCCGCGACCGGTGGCATGGCTGCAGCCGACGGGCGGGGGGACGGAATGGACCACGGACCCTGGCTCGCTGGCCAACCCTGCTCCCCTCACCCCGGACACACACCAGGGGGAGGCACGGTGAGCGGTGCGCACGGCCGTCCCTCGGAGACGCAGACCGCCGTCACGGTGCTGTGCGACCCCGATGGCTCGCTCACCCGGGAGCTGCCCCTCGACCGGGAACCGGTCATGCTGCTGGCCCTCGCCGTGATCGCACTGCCCACGACCGGGAACACGCTCCCGCCGGGGGACTGCGAGCAGATCGCCCGGCTGATGGCCGGGCACGCACACCTCGTCGCTGACGAAGTACGGGCGCTGTGTGCCCAGCTGCCGCGCCTGAGCCCGCTGCGCCCGCTCACCGAAACCGTGCTCGGCGAGGCACGCCGGCGTCTGTCGGTGGAGCCCCGCCCCACCCTCGCCTCGGCGCAGAACCGGGCCCGGGTCGTTCGCATCCTGTACGAGCGTCTCGACCGGCTGCAGGACCTTCCGCCTTCCTGACCATCTCTCCCCGAGACGCCCGATGCCCTCCCCGTGGGCTCGGGCGCAACGGGAGTCCCCGGCAGGTGCGCCCGCTCCCCAACCCACCTGCCGGGGACTCCCGTCCAGCCACCATGCGCCGACCTCAGCCCGGTGCCCCGGGTGAGGTTTCCATCCACTGCCGTTGGAGGCGTACGTGAGCACCACAGCCGTGAGCACATCGCCCGAACCCGTTCCCCCCGTCCCGGACGCCGGCGAGGTGTTCGCCTTCGCCACCCGCGAGATCGCTGCCGCTGCCGCCGACCTGTGGCCGCGCGCCGACGTCGACCTCGGCGACCACGTCCCGAGCGTCACCGGCTACGTGCGCCGGATCCGCGTGGACGGGCGCACCCTGTACGCCAAGTACGCCTTCCTGGGGGTGTCGCTGGTCTCGCTGCTGCGGGGCGCCTGCGGCCCCTGGCCGGACGTCCGGGAGGCTCAGCAGGCGTACGTGCAGCGGGCCGGCGCGCTGATGGACCGGGAGGCCGCGCAGCTGCGGCTCCTGGCCCAGCAGGGCTCTCTGCGGGTCTGTTCCGTGGCCGGACTGGCGCGCGGGGTGCTGTTTACCGAGTCGGTGACCGGCCCGACCCTGGCCGACCTGCTCCTGCAGCGTCCGCACGATGCGGCCGAACTCCTCGGCGGCACGTTCGGCGAACTGCGGCGGCTTCACCACCCGTCCGCGGCCCGGCTGCTGGGCCCGGCCCGGGTCATCGGGGAGCGCAGCATCCGGGGGACCTTCCAGCGCAAGTTCAACGGGCTGAGCGGCCCGACCTACGTGGAACGGCTCGGGGCCGCACGGTGCGCGGCCGGCGACCGCGACCTGGTCGTCGGACTGCTGCGCGACGTCGTGGTCCGGCTGCACCGGCTCCAGACCACGGGACTGCCCCAGCAGGCGAGCAGGAGGGTGCTGGCGTACGGGGACCTCAAGCCTGAGCACGTGGTCTTCCCCGAAGGAACATCCGGTCAGCCGGTGTTCATCGACCCCGGCCTGCTGCTCGCCCCTCCCGCCGTGGATGCCGCGAAGCTGATCAGCCGGACCGTGCTGCTGCTGGCCGCTGCCCGGCCCGGCGGCGAGACGGGCCAGCAGGCCATGGACGGGGTCAGCGCCTTCGCCGCGGCACGGACGGACGTCCTGCCCGCCCGGGTCCGCCGCGCGTGGCTGCGGGAGCTGCTGGTGCTGTGGCTGATGGACAGCGTCAACATCCTCACCACGTACCTGTCCGCGCCCGGCGCGCTGCCGCTGCCCGACCGGGGCAACGCGCTCGTCGGCCGGGCCGTCGACCTGTGCGAGATGGCCGACCAGCTCAGCTCGGAGCTGGCGGCCGGCGCCGATGCGCGCGCCGTGTGGGACAGCGCGCTCGGCCGGGCTCAGGCGGTGGCCGCGTGATGCCGGGGCCGGTGGGCTCGGTCGGAGTCGTCGGCGCGGGTGCCGTCGGCCAGACCGTCGCGGCCACGCTGGTGTCCTCCGGCATCTGCCATCGCCTGCTCGTCGTCTCCCGCACCATCGAGCAGGCGGCGGCGCTGGCCGCTGACCTCGACGACATGCGCCAGACCACGGGCTCGCCGGTGCACCCCGAAGCCCGCCGTGCGGCGGACCTGACCGGCTGCCACGCCGTCGTCGTCGCCGTGCGGGCCACGTTCACCAACACCCGTGCCGACGACGTACGGATGGGCGGCGCGGCGGCCAACGCTCCCGTCATCCGCGCTCTGGCCACGGCGCTGTGCGGCTACCAGGGGACCGTGCTCGTGGTCACCAACCCGGTCGACCTGATGACCCGGCTGTTCGCCGAGACCTCCGGCTGCCCGCGCGTGTACGGGATCGGCTCGAACCTCGACTCCGCCCGCTACCGGCTCACCCTGGGCCAGCTGCTCGACGTGCCCGCAACCGCCGTGCACGGCCACGTCATCGGCGAACACGGCGACGGCGCGGTGGTGTGCGCCTCGTCGACCACCGTCAACGGCACGCCCGCCGTGATCCCCCTTGCGGAGGTACGCGCGGAACTGCGTACCCGCCCCGGCCGGATCAGCGCCGGCGTCGGCCGCACCCGCTCCGGACCCGCCGGAGCCGTGCTGTCCACCCTGCACAAAACCCTCGGCCTGGTCGACGGCACCGAGGAACTGACCTGCGAGCACCGCGGCGACTGGCTCGGAATTCCGTTGCGCTTCACCGCCGGTCAGCCCGTAGCGTGCCTGCCTGCCCTCGACGCGGGCGAAGACGCGCAACTGGCCGCGACCGTCACCAAACTCCGTGGCGCCTACCAGGCGTTACGCCGTCCTGCCCCATCTTCGACCCGACTGGAGACGACGTGAGTACCCCCACCGCCACCCGGCTGCACGCCGCGGACGCGAGCGTGACCGTCCTGAGCAACACGCCCTCTGTCACCGACTGGGCCCGCCGATACTTCGGGTCCTGGTGGAACGCGTTCGAGGTCCCCGCGAGCAGCGTCTGCGAGGGACCGCTCGTCACGGCCGACCTCGACGACAAGGCGTACGCCGACCTCAACGCGCTGGTGACCGCCTGCCCTCACGACGAAGTCACCTACGCCAAGGCCCGGCTGCTGCTCGCCCGGGACAGCACGGGCACCATCACGGGCGTCTCCCCGGAAGAGGGCCTCGCCTACCGCTCCGAGCAGCTCGGCGGCCACGTCACCATCGCCGGACGTACGTCCGAGCAGCTGGCGCTGGCCACGGCCCGGATCGCCCGGGAAATGATCAGGGCGGCCCTGCTGCGGGACGGGTGGACGCTCCTGCACGCCTCCGCCGTCGTCCGCGACGACCAGGCGCTGCTCGCCTTCGGGTCCAAGGGGTCGGGCAAGACCACCACGGCGCTGCTGCTGGCCAGCCGCGGCGCCCAGCTGCTCGCCAACGACCGGGTGTTCGTCAAGGTGGTCGGCGGTGAGCTGCGCGTGCTGCCGTGGCCGTCGGCGGCGGCCGTCGGGCTGGGCCTGCTCGACGCCCTCGGCCTGTACGACGTCGTGCGCGAGCGGCTGCAGGCGGGCGAGCAGCTGCACCCCACGCAGCACCAGGACGTCACCGACGCGCTCCTGGCCGACCGGCGCGAGCCGCTGTGGGAGCCGGGCGGCAAGCGGGAGATGAAGGTGCAGGTGTTCCCCGACCAGTTCTCCACCTGGTTCGGCATGGAGCTGGCGACCGGCGGACGCGCGGCAGCGCTGTTGTTCCCCCAGATCGACCCCTCCGCCGTGCCGGCCGTGGTCGACGGATCCCGGACCCTGGGCGAGGACGACTTCATGAGCGGAGCGACGGAGGACCGCTACCCCGACCACTTCGGCCTCGCTTACGGCATCAACGGCGGCGGCAGCGACCTGGCCCGCGCTGCGGTCGCCGACCGGCTCGCCGGGCTCCCGCACCACCAGGTCGTCCTCGGCCATGACGTCGCGGCCAACGCGGACTTCCTGGCGAAGCTCGTGAGCGACATCTGACCGGCCCGGGGCCCCGGCGTTCCGCTGCGGCCCCGGCCTGACCGGTCCACACGCCCGCCCGCTGCTCTCCCCCCGTGAGCGCGGGCCTCCCCGGGCCCCGGTGGTGCGCGAAGAGCTAGGGCGGCTCGCGCACCACCGGGGCCCCTTCACGTACGCACGCGTGCGCGCGGGGACCTGCGCAACCTGCGCAATAACCCGTCGATACGTCCCGATTTCACATGCCGGGTACGGCACCGAGGAACATCGCTGCGGCGGTGGCGGGCAGCTCGTCGATCTCGGCGAGGGCCGCAGCAAGGTCCTTGCGGGCCTGGGCCAGCTCGGCGGGGATCTGCCCGGCTCGCTCGTCCTCGGTGGAGAACACGGCCGAGCAGGCGAGCAGGGAGAGCAGGGCACTGGCCGTACGGGCGGCTGCGGCGATCACCGGGCCACAGCCCTGCTCGTCCAGCCCCTTGAGCAGCTGCTGGACGTGCCCGGTCTGCCAGTGCAGCATCCCCATCACCCCGGGGCCGTCGGCACCGGACGCCTTGAGTACCTGCTGGCGGGCCAGCCCCAACTCCTTGCCGCCCGCGCCCTGGGCGAGCATGTGGCCTTCGGCGAGCATCCCCGCCCCGATCGAAGCGCCGTACAGCGCGTTGCTCAGGATGGCGGCCAGTACCTGTTCGCCTCCCACGGCCTGGGCCTGCTGCTGCAGCTCGGCGTCGGTCGGTGGCTGGGCATACGAGCCGAGCGCGGTGAGGGCTGCCGAGAAGTCTGCTGCGCTCGGGGCGGGCTCGGGCGCCTGGTGCTGGTTCGGGATCGACATGGCCCGGAGCGTAGCGGGGACCAGATGGGCGGCAGGCGCGATGATCGGAAACGACCAGACCGGCCAGCGAGCTATCGGCGAAGAGCGTCTTGACCATCGACCGGGGGAGGTCGGGACGGGGTGGGGTCACGACGTGTTCAGCGGCGGCCGGCCGTGGACGATACGCCCCGCGCGCGTGCGCGTAGGACGGTCTCATAGGTTCCACGGATGTACCTCTGTGCAGGTCAGCGGCTCGGCCCGGGGTTCACCGAATGCCGGGGTCCGCTCCTGCTTGAGATCGGCTCCGGGGGCTGGGAGTGTGCCAACTGCTGCACAAGAGACGGGAGGGGCAAACTGTGCCGGTGAAGGACGCGTGCCCAGCGTGCGGGGCGCCACGGCAGGAGCGGGACCGTTGGGGCGCCTGCACGAAGTGCGGGGCGTCGCAGCGTCGGTTCGTACCCGATCCGGAGGACTGCCTGCAGGTGCCAGTGATCCGCTGACGGGCGGGTGCCCGGGTCAGCCCGCCCAGGTCAGGGACAGAACCGTGATTCGCTGGGTGATCGCGTTCACCATCAGCACGGCGAGCCCGGCGCCGTTCCCGAACACGGCCTGACGGGTGATCTTGTCGTCGATCCCGTACGGCTCGGTCACGGGGTAGGGGTCGTTCTCCAGGGCCTCGATCAGGTCGAGCAGGGCCAGCTGTCCCTCGACGGGCAGGGCCAGGATCATGTCGAGCGTGTGCTGGGAGCGGGTGACGTGCCAGTTCACGCGGCGCCGCGCTGCTGCTGGCGGAGAGTTTCCATCTGCTGGCGCCATCCGTCGAACGCGGCCACGGACTGGGGAGTCTCCTCGTACTGCGCAGGAAGTTCCCCGGTGGCCTCGGCGTGCGCGCGGGCCTCCTCGATGCGCGGGGCCGTGGTCAGCGTCCACTCGACCGCGACGGCACGCCACCGGTCCACGGCGGCCTGCAGCTCGTTCACGGGGGCGAGGTGGATCTCCCGGAGGGCCTGCTGGCGCATCTCCGGGGATGGAAGCGCGTGCACGATGGTGTCGATGCTCCAGTCGCTGCTCACCATGGTCTCCTCTCGCCTCCGGCCACAGTAGCGGGCGGCTCGGCGGCCTGTCAGTCGTCGGGGGAACGGCCCGCCCCACCAGGGCTCACACCTTGCACCGGCCCGCCCGACGGACCGCGCTCCTGGATCCCCGACCCACCAGGCGGGAGGAACCGGGCCGGGCACGGCAGAGATGGCCGGCGGTGGCGTACGACGGGTCGAAGCGCTCCCACTGGCCTTGGAGGTCCACCATGCCCAGCTCCTCGGATCCGCCGACGCTCGGCGATGCGATACGCGCCTCATGGCAGACGGCACACGACAGCCTGATCGACACCTACCTGGATTCCCTGGACCCGCACAGCGACCTCACACTCTGCGCCCCGAAGCCCTGGTCGGTGTACCCGGTACACCTGCACACGATCACCGGCCGCACCCCGTCCGTACGCAAGCCCCCACCGGAGAGCAGCCTTTGACCACAACCCCGTTGCTTCACGGCGCGCACGGTCCGCACCACGACGATGCGGATTCGCGCCGGGGAGTGACGGGGCAGCGGGGTCCCGGGGGCGGCGAAGCCCCCGGGTACCACGCAGCCCAGCCACTCGTTCCCGTCCGCCTCCTGCAGCCGGACCACTCGAACGAGCGACGTCTGCGGCTCCCGTGGCCCGGTCGGCAGGAGGAGACTGGAGCCATGACGAAGGACCCGGACCGCCCGCCGGTCGAGGGCGACCTGGTCGCCGCACTCGATCCGGGCGAGGCCCGTGCGCTGACCGCCGAGATCCGGGAAGCGATCAAGGCCGTGCGGACAGCGACCGGACGGCTGGCCGCTGCCGTGCGGCGCGCGCATGAGGCCCGGGTCTGGGTCGTCCTCGGCTATCCGACGTGGAAGGCATACGCGCGCGCGGAGTTCGGGATCGGCCGCAGCCACGCCTACCGGCTCGTCGACCAGGCGGCGACGGCCGAGCAGCTCGGCAACGCGCTCGTCGAGCTGGGCCTGATGTCCCCCGCGGGGGACGACGTCCTCACCGACCTCTCCGGCCGGGCCTGGCGGGAGATCCAGGGCAGGGCGCAGGACGTGGCGGCCCTGGTCGCCGACCGTGCCGCCGCGCTCGACAGTGCGCCGGACGTCGAGCAGCTGCGCGGCCTCGTCGTCCAGGCCGTCGAGGACGTACGCGCCGAAGCCGTCCCGGCGGGCCCGGGTCGGGCACCCGCGACGCCGGCCGACGACGCGGACGCGTTCGCGCACTGGGAGGGCACCATCGCCCTGGGCCACGCTCCGGCCCACCTGACGGACGACGAAGTCCTGACCGCGCTGGACCTTGCCGGGTACGACACCGACACCCGGCGCACGTACGCCATGGCGGTGCGCGCCTTCGCCCTGGACGGCGACCGTGAGCAGCTGCAGGCGTTCCGGGCGGCCCTGGACGTTCCCGAGCAGGGTGAGTACGGCTACGGCCGGGAGGTCGTGGTCGTCGGGCGGGAGCTGGCCGAACGGCTTCAGATGTCCTGCTGGCAGCAGGGGAGGCTGTACCTGGAGATCGCGCCCTCGCGGCTCTCGGACCGGGCGGCGGCCCGTGCCCTGGCGGCTGCGTTCCGGGAGGACCCGCGCAGCTTCGAGACGGCCCAACGCATCGAGGTGCGCCGCTACGCCATGACCGGCGACTACCAGGCGTACGAGGAATGGGAGAACCAGGCTCTCCCCGTCGGCGCCTGACCCTCGCGGCCTCGTTGCGGACAGGGTCTGTGCACGTTCCGGCCATTCCTCCGCACCGTAGGGAACCGACCGGAACAATGGGCGCTCTGTCATCGACCGCACCGAGGGGGACTCCGTGCTCATCAGGCTGTTTGGGCTCCGGCGCACGCTGAAGATCACGGCTGTGTTCGTGGGCGGCTTGATGCTGTACGGCTGTGTGAAGGGCGGTTGACCCGCACTCTTCCGGTCACCTGTGGTGATCGTTCCCTGACCTGCTGTCAGTGCCCGCTGTTTTCATGGTCCGTTGCGCCGACCGGCGCGCGGGCTGAGGGGAGCAGCGGTTCATGGTTGCCGTGCGCGAGTACGAACGGGCCGACGGGACGAAGGTCAGGTCACACACCAGGTGGCATCCGGGCGCCCGCAACGAGATGTTCAAGGCGGCGGTGTTCGTCGTGGCAGTCATCGCCATCGGTGGCGGGACGGGCGGGAACGGCGAGACGGGTACCGCCAGCACGGACGGCTCGGGCAAGTCGCCGAAGCCGGTCTCGACGGCCGTGTACCCGGTGCACTTCCCCGGCTGGGACAAGCCGGCGCCGCGGCCGTCACCGACGGTCTCGTACCCGATCCGGTGGGACCGCGGCGAGTAGGAGCGGCTCCGCATGGCGAAGGGCCCGGGTGCTTCCCTGGGCCCTTCGTCATGCTGGCGACCAGGTCACTCGGTGACTGCGTCCGGCTCCGCCTGGTCCTTGGGAACCCACAGGGGCATCCCGCCCTTGGGGTTGGGCACGAAAGAACCGTTCGGACCGTCCAGCGGGGCCTGCAGCGGGGGCGGGGGCGGCCAGTTCGTTGGCGGGGTCGAGGAAGACGGGGGCGGGGGCTCTGCCTGCGCGGGCGGGATTTCGTCGGGCGCGTACGTCTCCCATGACCAGCTGTCCTCGCTGTGGCGAGCAGCGACGACGCGGTCGCTGTTGGCGTCCTCGGCCGTGCGGCGGGCGGCGTCGAGCGCCTGGAGCAGCTGCAGCCCGAAGTCCGCGGGGAGGGGCAAGTCCGTGGTTCCCCAGGCAGCGAAGTACGTGTCGCCCCTCGTGTCGTGCACGATCACGCGGCGGCTGTCGTCCTGCCCGATCCGTGCGACCCATCCCGTGCGGAGCAGCACGTAGGGGCCGTCCCGGTACGAAGGAATCAGGATCCAGACGGTCGCTGGCACGGGATGCTCCTCTGCTCGGTGATCCGGTGGCCCCATCATCTTCGCGTCGGGAAGCGGCCGGGCTAGAGTCGGCAAAAGCGCCCGCAGCCAGCTCGAATGGCTGCGGGCGCCTCTTGTCGTGCTGCCGTGCGGGTCAGCGGTCGACGACGTCCTTGGCGAGGTCGCGGTGGACCAGGTCTACGACCAGGTCGCGGCCGGCGAACTCCTCGGCGGCGTCGGCCAGTCCGTACGCGGCGGCCTCCTCGACGTCCCCGGCGACCACGGCACGCAGGGCCATGGCCGTGGTAGCTGCCCTGTGACGTCCGCCGGCGCACTGGGTCACCACGGTGAGCGGCGCGGCCGTCGGCCCGGCGAGGTAGCCCTGGATCTGCAGCGCGGTCGCGGCGAGGACCTCGCGCACGCCCGGGGTGGCCATGACCGTGTCGCGCACGACCTGGTCGTGGGCGGTGAGCTGGCGCAGGTCAGCGCGCACGTGCGGGTCGCGAAAGTTCCGGCTCAGGTCGAGCGCGATGGTGGCGCGCTGCAGGACGTCGGCGTACTCGCCCTCGACGTCGTTGTGCAGGCGGCCGATGGACACGATCGTGACGTCCGGCTGCGGCGGCTGAGCGATGACCCTGTCCCGCTTCGGGTCCCACCCGGTGCAGTGCGTGGTCGTGCGGCCGTCGGCCCAGCTCACGGTCATCTCCCACGGCCCCCAGCTGTCGGGGTTGTCGTCGATGTTCAGGACCTCGTACTCCTGGCCCCAATACCCGTTGTAGTAGCGGCCCCCCACCTTCCGGGGCCCGACCTGGTTGTCGATCCAGTCGGCGTCCTCGGCCGCGTCAGCCGCCTCGTCGACCGGCTCCGAAGGGATGGGGCCACAGTGCCCGTCGCAGCCTTCACCGTCGTGGATCGTGCAGCCGTAGCGGTGCACGCGGGTGCCGTCGTCGTGGAGCTTCCAGCCCTCGGCATCGTGGGGGCCGGCGTCGTGCGTCATGGTGTTCTCGGGCTCGGTGCTCACATCTGGCTCCCGTACAGGTGGCTGATCAGGGCGCCGAGCAGCTGGTAGAGGTCGGTGTGCTCGGTGACGGTCGGGTCGGCCAGCTCCAGCTGCCCCAGCTTCCGGGACCGGGCGGTGAGCCGGGCGGAGACGAAGCGGAAGCCGTAGGCGTGGCCGTCGTACCCCTCGGGCTCCGGGTCGTAGGCGAAGGTGGCGAGGATGTCGACGCTGCGGCGCTGGTGTTCGGCGCGGGCCTCGAAGGTGAGGCTGATGGTGTCGCGGCTGTCGCCGTGGGTCTGGTTGGAGACCATGGTGAAGCCGGGCAGCGGACTGGTGCCCTCGGTGAGCAGCCCGGCCTCGCCGGTGACGTACTTGCGCTCTTCGCCGTCCTCGTACCGGGCGATGAGCAGGGTCTCGCCCGTCTTGCGCTCCTCGCCCATCAGGCCGGGGAACGTGAACTGCCGGTGGCTGTACGCGCGCCACTGGGGACGGGTGCTCTCCACGGGGCTGTGCTCGCGGGCGCAGCGGTTGCACAGCGGGTCGTCGTCGGCCGCGATGACGGTGGAGAAGGTGTCGACGCAGGAGAAGCACAGGAAGCCGTGGATGTCCCGGTCCCAGCGGGGGATGGGCCTGCCGGTGAGCACCAGGTTGTCCCAGGAGCCGATGGTCTCGGTGACGGTGCGCTGGCGGCGGCCGGCGTACTCCGTGTAGACGGATGCGGCCCGGTCGTGGCCGTGCACGGAGACCAGGGCGCGGGCCCAAGCCAGTTGCACCTGCTTGGCCTCCTCGGTCATGTCCGGGCGGCCGTTGTACGGCACCAGGACGCCGAGACCGGCGTCGTCGGCGAACAGGCGCTCCATCTCGGCGACCAGGCGGGCGCGGGCGGTCTGCTCGGTCTGGAGGGTGGGTGACAAGGCGTTCTCCTTCGTCCGGTTCGGGTCGGCGGGGGTGGTCACCGGCTGGCGGGCTGGGTGTGGCGGGCGGTCTCGGCGGCCAACTGCAGGCGGCGCTCGTGGGCCTGGTCGAGGTTGGCGCGCAGCTGCTCGGCGGTCTGCGCCGGCGTCCGGTCGAGGTCGGCCAGCGCCTGCTCCAGCGCGGGGTGACCGGCCTCCTGGATCTGCCGGTAGGCGGCTTCGTCCCTCGGCGAGGAGCAGAAGAACGGACGCTTCAGGGCGGCCTCGGCGCGCTCCCGCCACATGTCGATGGCGATGCGGGCCTCGTCGACCGCGACGACGTAGGCGTGGTGGGCGGCCAGCCACGCGGCGGCGGTGCCCAGTGCCTCCCAGCGCAGCTCGACCTGGTGCAGCAGGCGGTCCCGCTCGGCGCGGGCGACCTGCTCGTGGGCCAGCAGGTCGCGGACGTCGGCGTAGCGGTAGGTGGTGTCCATCAGGCCCACCAGGCGCATGCCCTCGGCCTGGCCCTCCTCCTGGGTGGCGTTGGGGTGTTCGGTCGCCCAGCGGCGCAGTGCGGCGTCGAACTCGGCGTCGAGCCGTTCGCCGACGCCGGTGAAGCCCTCGATGTCGAGGGTGGAAAGGGTGGTGATCACGCTGGTGCCCTTCGGTCGGTGGTCGGGGTCGATGCCCCTCGATCGCAGATCCGCGTACACGGTCGGCCGGGAGATGCGCGCGGCCTCGGCGAGAGCGGAGACGTTGGTCTCACCCGCCTGCCACGCGGCGGCGACCAGGTCGGCCCGGCGTCCGGGCTTCGACCAGTCCCGCAGTGCGGCCATCACGTCGTCTCGTCTCGTACTCACACAACGACGGTCCTGTAAAACGGCTTTACATGGCAAGTGGCTTTACAGTGCTCGGCCGGAACTCGTCACCGGATGTCCGGATCGCCCCTGTGGAAGGGGAGTTGGCCGGATCGGGGCCGGGTGTCGGTGCCCGTGGCTACCGTCGTCCTATGGCGCTGGACGACGCGATCGACAAGGCGAGACAGGAACGGGACCGCCAGGACGAACAGGCGC
This sequence comes from Streptomyces phaeolivaceus, assembly GCF_009184865.1. Lineage (NCBI taxonomy): Bacteria > Bacillati > Actinomycetota > Actinomycetes > Kitasatosporales > Streptomycetaceae > Streptomyces > Streptomyces phaeolivaceus. The sequence continues at coordinate 42,904 of NZ_CP045095.1, forward strand.
GGCTCAAGGAGAAGTGGGAGGCAGAGGCGCAGCAGCGGGTGCAGAAGCTGGCGGCCGAAGCGCTCGCCCGGCTCGCGCCGTACTGCCGGGAGACCTTGCACTTCTACCGCCCGGTTCGCGGGCCGCAGAACCGCACCACCTACCAGCCGGCCGGGGCGTGGTGGTGCTGGCGCATCAGGGACCTGGAGGGCGGGTCGGTCATCAATCCCCGGGTCATGCTGCTCGTTGCGACCCAGGACAGGAAGACGGTGCACTTCGCCGCGGTGACCCTGAGCCAGCCCAGGACCGACAAGGGCCAGTACCTGACGACGATGCCCGCTGACCCGGTCGGGCCGTTCCACTACTCCAAGCAGCACCCGATGGCGTTCTTCGGCCCGGAGTGGGTCAACTACCTGGAGCAGGACGTGGCCGACGCCATCGTCCGCTACGAACGCGAGGGCTGACCGCCCAAGCAGACGACACCTTCAAACCGAAGGCGCCCCTGACCTCGACGTCCCGGAAGGCCTCCGGGGTCGCGCAGGTCAGGGGCGCCTGAGAATCGCAGGGCGCCCTACAGCACCTTCACCAGGGCGTTCTCCTCCCAGCCGTCGCCCTCCTCGAAATACCCCTCCATGGCTGCGGAGTTCTCGACCCATCCGCCCTGCTTGGCGATGACCTTGCGGTCGTTGCCGGCGCGCTTGGAGCTGGTGGCCAGTCCGCGGCGCGGGGAGTGCCCGGTGGGCCTGAAGGACAGCTCGGCCCACTTGCCCAGCCGGGTGATGACGTCGCCGATGGTCTCGGGGTCGAGTCCGCCGTCCATGACGGTGAGCCAGCGGTTGTGCAGCGGCTTGTACGCGAAGTCGTCCGGGTCGGTCAGGTTGGCCTCCGCCTTCCAGGCCCGCCACGCGCGCACCGGGCAGCTGCTCGGCCGGGAGCCGAACGGCACCTTCACCTTCCTGGGCTTGATCTTCGACACCCGGACGTCGACCTCCATGCCGTGCTCGGTCTCGACGAAGTCGCGCACCCGCAGGAAGGCGACCTCGTGCTCGCGGCCGGCGATGGCGAAGCAGGTCAGCCCGATGGAGCGGTCGCGGATGCCCAGCCGGGTGTCCGGGGCGGCGACCACGGTGGCGCGCAGGTGCTCGGCGAGCAGGGCGGGCGCCGGTCCGCGGCCCCGGGTCTCCTTGGTCTTCTCCAGCTCCTTCACCTTGGCCTTGAGCACGCGGCGGGCGCGGGCGGCCACGGTCTTGTCGAGGACCAGGCGGTGGTCGGTGCGGCCGGTGACGACCACGCCGGACAGGCGGCGGTCGATGGTCGAGGGCGCGGTGTAGGTGCCCTTCCTCCAGCCGGGCTGCCACCACAGCCACTCGACGAACGCGGTCAGCGATCCGGGCGTGATGGCGGTGACGGGCAGTTCGAGCAGTGCGCAGAACTGCTCCCACTGCCTCCAGTCGGCCGCGTAGGCGTCGGTGGTGTTGTCCGGGCGGAGGTTCTTCTCGTGCTGGGCGGATCGCTCCTCCAGCTCCTGGAGCTTGGCGAGCACGTCCGGGGTGAACGCCGCGGCGTTCGTCGCCGCGGTGGTGCCCGCCGGACCGGCCGACGCCGGCAGCACCAGCGAGGGGGTCACGACGTGGCGAACGTCCGTACTCGTCTCGTTCTGCTCCATGATGGCCCGTCACGCACCTTTGTTCGTAGCGCTGTTTGTAGCGTCTGTGTCCCGCATATGTCAGGTTATCCGGGACAGAAGGCGGGACCGTGCAGGGGTGCGATTAACAGTCCGACCGTGTCGCGGCGCACCCTGGAAGGGAAGTCGCCCCCGGATCACTCGGACTACATCGGGCGCCGCTGCTGTCTGCGCGGCCTCCCGGACTCGGCAAGGGGCGAAAGATCCCTGCCGATGCCCCGGAGGCTCCCGTGCTCCACGCCCTGCTCCACACGCTCCTCGACCTGGCGGCCCGCGCCGTCCCCGACGACGACCCGCTGACCGTGCTGGACCACTTGCTCGGCGCCGCGACCGGCGGCGTGCGCCTGGTGCAGCTGCTGCGGCGCCCCCGCCGCGGCGACCGGCGCCGGCCGGAGGTGTCCGCTTCCGGTGTGACGGTCCCGCCCATGAACAGGACACCGGACCACCTGCCCCGCCGCTCGATCGGCTCGCACCTCACCGCCCGGCCCTGGCTGGAGCTGTACGCCTGGCTGCTGGCCGGGCTGCTCCTCGACACCCTCGTCCGCTGCGGCGGCCACGGCTTCGACCCCGGATCGCCCTGGGACCTGGGCCTGGGACTGCTCGCGCTCGCGGCCGTGCGCACCGGACTGGTGCGCTGGGCCGACGTGCTCCGGCGCCGGGGCTAACCCCCGCTTCGGGCGGATCCGCCCGAAGCTGCAGGCGTTCCGCGCGCGTGTACCCGTGCGCGCATAAAGGGGGGTCCAGAAAGTCCAGAAACTCGGCCGTCTCCCCGGTCCGGTCGGCGGCCGTGCGCGACAATCGCCGCGTGCAGACGTCGAAGTTCCTCTCGGTCCGCGCGCTCGACCAGCTCCTCGACGACCTGGGCGCCGGCGCGGCGCGGCGGCGTCAGCTGGCCATGGTGCGCGGGGAACTGGAGCGGGCGCTGGACCGGGGCGCGCTGCCGGTCGGTGCCCGGCGCAGTCTGCGGCGGCTCCTGGAGGAAGAGGCGCTCGACCCGTACGTACGTCTCGCAGAGTCCGGGACGCTGCGGCACCGCAGGGTCGACGGGGGCCTCCCGCCCACGTCGGAGGCGACCAACGAGATCCGCCGCAAGTGCATCGACCTGCTGCGCGAGGCGCTGGGCCTGCCCGCGCTGCGCCTGGGCGGCGGCGAGATCGCCCTGCAGCCCGCACCGGAGGCGGCCACCCTGTCCGCGCTGTCCCGCCAGCTCGACCAGTACCTGGCCGGAGCGATGTCCCCGGCGCAGACCCGGCTGACGGCCCTGCTCGCCGTCGAGTTGGACACCGCGGCGCGCAGCGGGGAGTTGGTCGAGCTGCGCACCACCGACCTGGGCGAGGAGAACACCGCGGTGTACGTCGAGCGTCGCCCCCAGGGCGGCGGCGCCATCGAGGGCGAGTGGGTCGAGACCTCGGCGCTGACCCGGGCCGCGCTGGAGCGCTGGCTGGACGTGCGCAAGGACTTCGTCCGGCGGGCCCACGGCACCTCGAAGCTGTGGGTGTCGCTCTGGATGAACCACGACGGCGTCCTCGACGACCAGGGCAACACGGTGATCCGTCCCCCCGGGATGCCGCTGGAGGAGAACGGGCTGATCACCTCGTACCGGGTCGGCCGGCTGCGGTACGAGGGGCTGCGCCAGCTGCTGCCGCTCAAGCTGGAGCAGCTGCGGCGTGCCGTTGACGCCGAACGCCAGCGCACCGCCGCGTAGTCCTCTCTTCTTGTTGCTGCCTGACCTGGTCTTTTGCCGTGCGGCGGCCGTGGCGCCCCGAAGGGCTTGTTATCGGCGGCAGCGAGGCGCTTGCGGTTGCTTTAAACGACGTCGTTTACTGGATTCATGCCACGCAAACGAATCACATTGCAGCTCTCGGTACAGCAGGCGGGCCGTCTCCGGCTGCTGATAAAGCGCCATCGGGAAGCCGAGACTCAGTTCTTCAAAAGCCTGGTGGAAGAACGGGCGGCGGACCTGGCCGAACCGGTGGACACCCCGCAGTGGGAACGGGCCGTCGCGCGGCTGCGCCGGCAGGCACGCATGGAGGCGGCAGAGGTGCGACCGGTGCGCTGGCCCGCCCTGGACGTGCTGATGGAACGGGCGCTCAAGGAGCGGCTGCAGTTGGAGGACCTGGCCGGGCCGTGGCTGCCGTTGACGGCGGGGGAGCGCACCCGGCTGTCGCTGTCGGGGCGATGGCCGGCCTGCCTGTCCGGGTGCGAACACGGCACGGCGGAGCGGGCGTTCACGCTCGACGACAAGGTGGTGCTGCAGCTGCGCACGGCGGCCTGGCGCGTCTCGGAACCGGTGCTGAAAGAGCTGGAGGAGAAGAACCTGATCGGGCCCCAGGCGGACCTGAGCGAAGAGGCCCGGGTCGAGCGCGACCGCCTGGCGGCGAAGCTGTACCCGTCCAGCCGGATCGCCCGGGAAGCGGTCGAGGACCACTGGCCGGACCCCGAAGAGGACCAGGTCGCGGGCGCTGGCACGGCCGGAAATATGTAACGACGTCGTTTACTCAAATCCGGCTCCGCGCGCGCGTATTTAACGGCCCTTTCGGGTTTCTCAATTCGAATTCAGAAACCCGCAATTGTGGTTTACGCTTTCCAGTGTTGCGGTATTCCATGCGGTACGGGATTCGACTCTGGAGGAACAGGCTGTGGGCAAGCAGAAGGGGTTCGGGCCGGTGCAGCTGGCCGACCACGCGGGGCTGTGCCGCTGGCAGGTGGACCGGGGCCTGGTGAAGGGCTTGGTGCCCCGGCCGGCGCTGGAGTCGGGCCGGTGGTCGGATGAGCAGGCGGACGACGTCGCCGCGCGCTCTGGGGAGATCCGCGAGGTGCTCGGCGACCGGCAGGGGTTCGGGGCGACGCGCACGGCCGAACTCCTGCAGGAAGCCACAGGGGTGGAGCTGTGGTCGTGCGACGTCGAGCAGCTCGCGGCGCGCGGCCTGATCGACGAGACGGGGGAGTGGAAGGACCACACCCTGTACGACCCCCGGGTGGCTGCTGAGCCGTCGGCGGAGGTAGCCGAAGCACTGCGCGAGATCGTCGAGCAGCGGGTGGCCTGGTACGCGTCGAGCGCCACCCGGGAGGCGGCGGCCGGTCGCTGCGGGTGGACGGAGCTGGAGTTCGAGAACCGGGCCCGGGAGGCGGGCATGAAGCCGGGACAGTTCGGCCGGTGGGCGCTGGAGGGCATCGAGCGCCTGGCCGGGGTCGAGGAACCGGACGTCGCCGGCGCGCGGATGCTCGGCCCGGATGAGGCGGCGGACTACATGGGCGTGAGGCGCAGGGAGTTCGACTACTGCGTCGAGGCCGGGTGGCTGACGGCCGTCTCGCAGATCAGGCGCACGGTGTGGTCCGGGCAGTACCGCGGCTACAACAAGACCGTGGCGGTCCCGCTGTACCGGGCGGCGGACCTGGACGCGGTGCTGCGGATCGAGGACGTCGACTGGGACACGGTCCGCACGCTCAAGCCCCGGCAGGTCTCCCCCCTGCGGAAGTTCGTCTCACAGGCGCCGAAGCGGGCGGAGGCGGTGCGCGCGTTCGTCGAGCAGCTGCGCGCCGACCACGGCCTGGTCGCCTGGTGCCGGTACGCCAACCTGGCCAACCGCTGGATCGTCGACTGGGAGCCGCGCGAGGACGGCACACCGACGGTCGAGGACGTCCAGGCGCTGGTCGCTGCCGATGCCGGGCTGGCGCCGTATGCCGACACGGTGCAGCTGCTCGGCGAGGTGGGCCGCGTCGTGCACTGGGCGCGGCAGATGCTGCAGCCCGGTGCCGCCGTGCTGATCGACACGGAGACGCACGCGCTGTGGGGCAGCGTCATGGAAGTCGCCGCGGTGGACTGCGCGACCGGCGAGACGCTGCTGAACACGCTGGTGAACCCGGAGGTGCCCGTGACCGACGGCGCGTTCGCGGTGCACGGCATCAGTGACGAGATGGTCGCGGATGCGCCCACCTTCGACCAGGTGCTGCCGGACCTGCTGAGGGTCACGGCCGGCCGGATGGTCCTCGCGTACAGCGAGGAGTACGACCGCACGGTCGTCAACGGCGACTGTCGACGGCTGGAGCTTCCCTCGGGGCACCTGGGCAGGAGCGCGAACTGGGACTGCGTGATGGAGGCGCGCTCGACCTGGGAGGGCGTGCGCGAGTGGCTGCCGCTGGGTGGCGGGCACCGGGCCCTCGGGGACGCGCTGGACGCGCTGGACGTCCTTCGTCAGCTGGCTGTCGCCCCTTCCTGGGTGCGGCCGAAGGAAGCCGAGAAGGTGAGTGCCTGATGCCGCAGATTCGCCTCATGGGTTCGGACTCGGACGACGTGCAGCGCACGGCCGACGCGGTCGTGCGGGCGCTGCGGGCCTGGCCGGAGTGCCGGGTCGGGGACGTCTCCAGCCCGGTGCCAAACCGGCGCGGCTCCGGCTGCCGCATCTACATCGAGGTCCTGGCCGACGTCGCCACAGACGGGGTCGAGGTCACGGTCGAGCGGGACGACCAGCCGCAGCAGCAGCCGGTACAGCGGCCGGCGCTGCCTGCCGGGCGGGGGCGCCGACTCCCGCGCTGAGCGCCTCATCTCCGGTCGGAAATCAGGAACTTGCCCAGGTCATGCGGGCGGCTGAGCCGTGCCGAGCACGCCGCGCTCGCGCAGCTGGGCGATGTGCTCCAGCCCGCCCGGCCGGTACAGCGGGGCGCTGTCGACGTCGGCCTCGGCGGCGCGGACCCGACGGGCGGAGCCACTGCCGGGCTGCGGAGCGGCGGCAAGCTGGGGCTGCGGACCGTGGCCCAGCGGCCGGCGCGAGGTGCTCATAGCGGCTGATCGTACGGTGCCCCTCCGACCGGCATGACACCTCTTGCAACTCAGGGGCTGGTCGGCCGACGGGTCCTCAAATCCGGTGCCGTTTCTATAAGAGGGCCGGTAGCCGTGCAGGTCAGGGCCGGTCACCCGGCGAGCAGATCGGCGGCCTGGTCCAACGCCGTGGCGTCGTCGAGCGCAGCGTTGTACCGCGCGGCCTGCTCCGGCGTCCAATGACGGCGCCGGTAGGCAAGCAAGCTGACCAGGTTGACGAAGCGGAAGTTCCCGCGCTGCTCGGCGACCAGGTGCCCGCCCTCGATGAGCTGCCCGACGGTGTGCGGGCTGAGGCAGAGCAGGGATGCGGCCAGCGGCACGGGGACGGTCATCTCCTCCCATGCGCCGGACCACAGGGGCTCGTCGTGCAGCTGCTCCTCGTCCATGGCGACCCTCCCCTCGTTGTGCGGTCAGCGTCGGCTGGGCGCGGTCTGCAGGTACTCCATCCGCTGCTGCGCGCTGCTGAGGTGCCGCCGGTCGAGCGCGGGCAACTGGCGCAGCAGGTTGACCAGCTCGGGTCCGCAGTCGCGGGCTTCGGCAGTGTCCTTGATCTGCGTCCAGCAGTAGTGCGCGGACTTCGCGCCGTTGAGCACCTCGGTGGAATCCGGCGCCTGGTGCGCCAGCCGCGTGTGCGTCGCGGCGATCCACAGCTGGGTGGCGAACGTCCACCGGCCTGCGATCCGGGCGAGGTCCGCCCTGATCTCCGCCCACTGGGTGGCCTGGGGCGAGTCGGGGCCGAACTGCTGCAGCGCGTGCTGCTCCCACGCTGAGGCCATCTCGGCGGCCTCGTTGTGCCGTCCGGCCTGCGCGGTCTGCCAGATGTACGGCCGGGGGTCCTGCTGCTGCGGGGCCTGGACCGGCTGGTGGACGGGCGCTGGCTGCGGGGCCAGTGCAGGGGCCGGTGGCTGCTGAACGGGCGTCTGGTGAGCGACGGGAGACGGGCTCGGGTGCGGGGCCCGTACGGGTTCCTGGCGCTGCTCGGGGCTGGGCTGTGCCGGGCGAACGTGCGACTGCGGCGCGGGCTGCGGCGGCACGTACGGCTGCTGCCGGACCGGTGCCGGAGCAGGGCGCTCGGCCGGCGGGGACGGCTGCGGAACCTGGACTGGAGCCGGTGACGGGTACGCGTACGACTCGGCGGGTGCGGGCGCGGACGGCAGGGCTTGGAGTCCCGGCGCGAAGTCCTGCGGCTCGGGCCGTCGGCGGCGCACGGGCGGCAGGACGCTGGTGTCTCCGGCGAGCAGGCGCTGCAGGTTGGACATCGGCGGCCGGGGAGCGGGCTGCTCCTCCTCGTCGTCGTACGCCTCGATCTGCGGGGCGGCAGGGAGGACCAGGGCGCCGGGCGGGATGCCGGCGGCGGCGACGGTCAGCGCGTGCAGCCGCGGGGCGGCGGGCCGGTCGGGGTTGCGGCGCAGCTGCTCGACTATCTGGTGGGTGTAGGGGCTGGTGCCGTCGGTGCCGGGGAACCCGGGCGGGCTGACGACTCCGTACGTGTCGGCGTTCACCGCGGGGAGCGTCCCCAGCTCCTGCAGTTCGGCCCATGCTCCCTTGTCGGCGACCAGGTCGAGCAGCAGGGTCGTCCAACCGGCGGGGCGGCTGCGCAGCTCGGTGGCGACCCATTCCCAGGGCAGCGCGGTGTAGCGGGTGTTCGAGGCATTGGTGCCGGTCGAGGCGAGGTGGAAGCGGCGGCCCTTGCGGTCCACGGTCAGCCGTCCGGAGAGGTAGACCAGCAGGGGGCCGGGCGTCGCGGCGGCGGTCCGCAGTCGCAGCAGCAGGGTGTTCTGGTCGCGGACCCCGTCGAGGTGGACCAGGTCGGCGGGCAGCGTGCTGTTCAGCAGCACGGGCACGGGCACCACGGACAGCGCGGCGAGGTTCGCGCTCGGGTGGACCTGGACGGTGCGCCGGTGGACCGCCCGGTCGCCCGCGATCAGAAGTACGTGTCCTCGCTCCGCCCCGTTGTTCTGCATATCTGCACCGTACTCACCAACAACGACAGCCCCGGCGGGGTTTCCGCCGGGGCTGCCTGGTCGTGCCGTGGGTCAGATGTCGATGTCGATGTCGCCGACCTCGTGCTCGGCCCCCTCGACGGCGGCCGGCGTGCTGCTGAGAAGGTGCTCGGCGACCTGGTCCCCCAGGGCTTCGCGCGCCTTCTCGTCTCCGTGGGCCATGGCCTGCCGGAACAGCTCCTGGTTCTCGGCCGAGTTGCTGAACACGTCGTACTCGGAGTGCGCCTCCCAGAACTGGCTGATCGCGGCGTCCCGTGCGTCGAGGGTGGCGCGCTCGGCCGGGCCGAAGGGGGCAGGGTTCTCCGGGAGGACACCAGCGGCCTGGGCGGCGGGCACGATCTCCTCGTCCCACACGCACGCCGCGTACTCCGGGTCTTCGCCCGACTCGGCGATGTACCGCTCGCGCTGGTCGGCCCCGTATCCGGCGGCGGTCAGCGTCTGCTCGTACGCGTCCTGCAGCTGCTGGTGTTCCGCGACCGCGTCGGCGGACACGGTGACCGGTGCCCAGGGGTCGGTCGGCTCCGGCTGCTGCTGTTCCGTCTTGTCCCCGTTCACAGGCCGATCTCCTCTTCCTCGATCTCGTGCTCCTTGTTGCTGCCGGCGTCGGCGGCCGGGGTGGGCTCGAAGTGCCGGGTATGGGTGGCGTGGTCGAGCGCCCGCGTCGTGAATCCGCGCTCACCGTCGCTGCGGTGGTCCTGCTCGGCGGCGGTGATCTCGCTGGTGCTGACTCCGGCGGCGTTCACCAGGTGCCGGGCGTGCGCGGCCTGCGTCTCGTAGGCGGCGATCTGCCCAGCGGTGACCTCCTTGCCGGCGGCGGCCTGCTGCTCCAGCTCGGCGGCCGTCTTGTCGAGTGCGGAGAGGGCCGGGAGTAACCCGGCGATCTCCTCCTGGCGGGCGGTCTCCTCGGCGCTCTGCTCTGCGGTGTCGCTCACGGTCGTGACCTTCCTTGTCGGTTGATGCGGGCTACAGCTCGATGTCGAGGTCGTCGTCGACCTGCGGCGGCGAGGGCCCGGTGCCGGGCTCGTCGCGTACGAGACGCAGATGCCGTTCGGGCTTCTGCGCCTCGGGCTGGTGTGCGGGTTCGGGCGGCCACTCGGCGCCCTTGGGGCCGTGCACGGTCACCTCGCCCGGGTGGACCTCGGCCTGGACGCGGCCCCGGTAGACCAGGGAGCCGCCGTCGAGGAACTGCAGCGAGGGGTGCGTGCGCGGATCGTCGGTGGGCCGGACGGCGTCGCGTTCGGTGAGCGGCTCGGGGTCGACCGTGCGGCCGTCGATGGTCAGTCCCTTCGGGGAGACCTCTACGACGTGGCCGCGCCACTGCCGGATCAGCTTCCCGACGGCTGCGGTCGGCTTCACCGCTGCTGCTCTTCGCGCTCGGCGGCGGTCAGCTCGACGGGCGCCTCGTGCCCGGCGGCCTTGAGCAGGGCGGCGACGTTCAGCTCGTCGCCCGGCGCCACGGCCCGGGTCTCGCGTGCCTCGCTCGCCGCGACCAGGGCCTCCACCGTCTTGCTGATCGCCTCGACCCGGGCCACCTCGGTGCGGTGCTCCCACTGCTTCTCGGCGACGCGGGTCTGGCCCTCGATCAGGGCGACGGTCACCTTGGTGCGGCTGTCGGTCTCCGCCATGGCCCGCTCGTGGCGCTGCTCGCGGTCCAGGCGGCGGTCGCCGCGCCACAGCGGGGCGCACACCGCGTAGACGGCGGCGGTGCCCAGCAGCCACATCAGGGCGCGCAGTGCGGAGTCCGGCGTCCAGGCGGTGATGCCGAGCAGGGCAAGAGTCCCGCCGGCCGCGAACGCGAACCGGGTGATGTCGCTGTCGCCGTGTTCCTTGGCGGCGGACACGGTCCCGGCGGCGCCCGCGAGGACGGTGAGCAGTCCGCCGATCCACAGCGGCTGGGTGGATCCGTCCGGGAGCTGGTTGTGCCACGCCCACGCCAGCGCGGTCGCCGCGGTGGTGGCCAGACCGGGGGCGACCCGGCCGAAGTGCTCCCACAGCACGCGGGCCGCGGACTTCGTCGGGGGAAGCGGCTCGACGCCCTGAACGTACGGGGCGGTGATCTGGTGTTCGCGGCTGAGCAGGTACTCGGTCGGGTCGAAGGGCACGGGCTCGTTCACAGGTCGATCTCCATCTCGTGCTGGGGGGCGGGGTGTTGGTGCGATTCGGCGGGAGCCGCTGGGGCGGGCTCCTTGTCGCCGGCGAGTTCGGGTTCGCGCTCGGCGTGCTGGATGCGCTGGTGGTCGGCAAGGCACGGCTCAAGGGCCTGGCCCGCGTGGTCGACCAGGGCGCCGGGGGCGAGGGACGGGTGCCGGGCGTAGTTGCGGATGTCGTGTCCGGCCGCGTCGACGCGGTCGAGGGCGGCGGTGTTCAGGACCTGCTCGCCGGTGAAGGCGGCGGTCCCCGGGTTGCCGCTGTGCTGCAGCTCGGCGAGGACCTGGTCGCTGGGCTGGGCACCGGGGTGGCGCTGTGCCTCCCATGCGACGGTCAGCGGGTCGATCGGCGCGTGCCGCTCGTCGAGCGTGCGCATCGCCCGGTAAACGGCCCGGAGTTCGGGGTGGCTGAAGTCCTTGTCCTGCAGCCACGGGACCTCGGCCAGCTGGCGGGGCTCGGCGAGCAGGGAGGCGACGGTCTCCCCCTCTGCCTGCAGGTCGACCCGGGCCCGCTCGGTGCGGGGCACCGGGGTAACGGGCTGCTCCGGCTGGGTGTCGAGCAGGTTGCGCACCACCTCGGGCGCGGCCTTCCAGGCGGCGTCCAGCTGGGCGAGGCGCCGCCCGGTGCCGTCTGCCTGTTCCAGCGCCTTGAGCGCCTGGTCGACCTCGGTCTGCCGGGCGGTGTCGCGCAGCCTTTCGCCGGCGTGCTCGACCGCCCGGTGGATGGCCGACTCCAGCACCATCCCGCCGTACAGCGGGGCACGGCGCGGGTCGGGGCAGACACCGGGGTTGGCCAGCCCGCTCACCCGGGAGGGGCTGAGCAGGTGCCGGATGCCCTGGTCCTCGATCTTCGCCACAGCTGCGGTGACGGCGGCCGGGACGTCGTTCGGGGCGACCTTGGTGAAGTCGATGCTGTGGAGGGCTCCCCACAGGGCGGCGTGGTCCGGGCGGCTGAAGGTGCCCGGCGGTATCCAGCGCATCGAGGCCAGCGCCTGGGGACGGAACAGCATCGCCCCCAGCAGCGCCTCCTCCGCCTTGTGGGTGAGCTTCTTCACCGGGCCACCCCCGGCTCGTACCGGGTGAGCGGCGCGGTCTTGGCGAGGTAGAGCGGGTGACGCGGGTGTCCGGCCTTGGTGGTGCCCAGGGCCCACAGCCGGGCGCCGTGTCCGGTGAGCGCCTCCTCGACCGCAGCGGCCCGACGGATCGCGCCCCACGTTCCCCACCCGAGGGTGATGTCGCGGGCGGCCTCGGCGAGCAGCCGCAGCATGTCGTCGTTGTGCTTGCCGACGGTGTCCGGCATCCCGGTCAGCGCGTACGGGTTGGTGCTCCGCACGGCGAACAGGTTGGCCAGCACCAGCCCGCCGTGACCCTCCCGGCGGGCGAAGCCGATCAGGCGGCGGACCGTGGGGTCGTCCTGGTCGGCGGTGGCTGTCGACGGGTTGAGCAGCACGAACACGGTGTGCGCGCCGCCGGGCTCCCAGGTACGGGTCAGCGCGTAGCGGTGGGTGTACCCGGGGCCGAACACCGCGGTGCCGGCGGCGTGCTGCTGGTGGGTCAGCCCGCGGGCTGCGGCCCACTCCTGGATCTGCTCGGGCAGCGTCACGACGTCACCTCCGCCGCGTTGGCCCGCTCGGCGAGCACGCGCGCGTGGCACGGCGCGTTCTTGGCGCACCAGCAGCCCAGCCGCTTGCCCCGCAGCCGGGGCAGTTCACGGGCGAGCAGCTTCGGGTGCGCGTCCAGCCATGCCTCGTACTTGGCGACGACCTCGGCGGCCGTGCCGTCCTTGCCGACCTTGAAGGGGTTGGCGAGGGGGTGGCCGTGCAGCTGCCATCCGCCCTGGTACATCGGGCGGCCGACGTAGACGACGCCCCGGATCTCGGGGTCGTCGCGGCGGCCCTTGAGGCACACCACGGTGGTGCGCAGGACCAGGTGCGGGTCGTCGGCCAGCCAGATGGGGAACCACTCCTGGCGCTGGCCGCGCCGCCGGGAGCCGCACAGCTGGGTGAGGCGCTTGCCGGTGCGCTGGCACCCGTCGGCCATGTGGTCGACGCGCAGCGGGCCGATGCCGAGCAGGGTGTCGTTGGCGTCGGTCCACCGGTCGACGACGTACTCGGAGACCCACTCGGCCTCGGCCGCGCTCATCGTTCGCGGCGTGACCGGGGCGAGGGGCACGGCAGGGGTCGCCGGGGCTGCGGGCTGCGGCTCCTGTGCAGTGGGGTCGGCGAACAGGTCGAGCTGCTCGCCACCGACCATCTGGGGGTTGAAGCGCTTGGTCATACCGGCAGCACCGCCTTGGTCCGTTGCGCCACGAACGTCGCCACGGTGACGGCGACTGCGTTGCCGACCTGGAGCCCGATGTCGGACTCGCTTCCGGCGAAGGGGTGGTGAGCAGGGAAGCCCTGAGCGCGGGCCTTCTCCGGGTTCTTCAGCGGCCGGTACTCGCAGCCGTCCACGGTCATGTCGGCGGTCGGGCGGACGAGATAGTGGTGCTCGCCGCCCTGTGCCGTCACGGTGCCGATCGGCGCGTCGAGCGAGGTGGCCCCGCCGTGGTTCCGCAGGGTGATGACGAACGGCTTACCGCCGAACTCCTGCAGGCCGTCCTCGACCCGGGCACGGGTGGCGTCCTCGTACGGCACCCCGGGCCGGTCCCGGCGGCCGTCGCCGAACCGGTGGCCACGCACCTCCGGGTCGATGACCTCGCCGATTCCCCGGGTGATCGGCTCCACGCGGGCGTGGCAGCGCTCGGTCGGGCAGACGTAGTAGTACGACTGCCGTGCCGTCGAGTCCGCCTTCAACCGGGGGTTGTAGGAGCCGACCCGCCGGCCGCTGGGCTTGCCCGGCCAGTGCTGGATGCCCTCGACCGGGCCGCAGTTGGGGCAGATGGAAGCCGGGCGGGGCCGCAGGTCGGGCACGCGCCCGATGTCCTTGCGGACCATGGCCCACACCAGCCGGTCGCGGTACTGGGGGAGGGGGCCGAGCAGTCCGTCCGGGGTCTCGACGCTGATGTGCGCGGCGTTCACCGACGCGAGCGTCGGGTAGAAGCCGAGAGCGTCCCAGACGGCCAGCCAGGCGTCGAAGAGCCTGCGGTTGCGGGTCGCGAAGCCGGGGACGTTCTCGCCGCAGTAGGCCAGCACGTGGCGCCCGTGGACCTCGACGTAGCGGACCGGTTCCCATGCGGTCATGCGGGTCTGGGCCCAGTCGGAACGCTTGCGGTTCTGGTTGTCGCCGAAGTCCAGCTCGTCCTGGACGCGGGCCTGGGAGTTGCCGCCGGCCGGGGTGGACTCCCAGCAGATCGGGGAGCCGACCAGGACCTGGCAGGACGGCAGGGTGCGCATGTCGATCGTCTGAATCGCCGCTTCGCGCACGTAGATGCCGGGAACGTTGGCGCGTGCGGTCGCGACGGAGGCCGGGTGGTGGTTGGCGCCGAACACCGGGGCGTACCCGGCGTTCATGAAGCCGCGGCCGTCGCCCCACCCGCCGCTGAACAGATGACCAGAGGTGTGCACGGCGGCTACGCCTCCTGTCCCAGAAGGCGGACGGCGGTGTCGTCGTCCAGCTGCAGGCGGACCCGGGCGACCAGTTCGGCCGGCGGGAACCACAGCCCCAGCTGGCCCTCCTGGTGCGGGACCGGGAGGTGCAGCGCGGTCACGTCGTCGAGGACGAAGTGGTTGTAGCCGGGCAGGGACCACGGGGTGCACTCGCCGTCGTCGGCGTGGCAGTCGGCGATCCGGGCGACGGCGATGACGGCGCGCTGCTCCAGCTGCAGCCCGCGCACGACGGCGGCCATGGGCGGGTGCTTCTTCGCGGCCTTGTCGATCGAGGCGCCCGCGTGGATGAGGATCGTCCCCCGGTAGGACCAGGGCTGGACACGGTTTTCGATCGTCTTGCCCGCGTAGGCGATGCACGCCGCGTGGGGCTGGCGGACGGTCAGACCACGGACCTCGCGCGGCTCGGCGGCGGTCATGCCAGCCCCTTGATGCCGCGCCAGATGCCGATGAGCACGATGGCCGTGACGACGGCGGTGATCAGGGCGCCCTTGCCGGTGGCGACGACCACGCGGCTCAGCTGCAGCGGGACCTTGCAGGCGATGCCGATGACGGTGATCACGTAGGCGAGGAACGCGGCTCCGGCGACGTTGCCGATTCCGGCACCGGCCTTCATGGTCAGGACACCGACCAGGACCCCGATGACGGTGGCGACCAGGGCCGTGATGCGCTCGGCGGTGACGTCGTCGGTGAAGGTGAGCTTCATCGGGCCACCGCCGCGCTCTGGTCGGGGACGAAGGTCTGGAAGTCGGCGGACTCGACGGCGAGCAGGCAGGCGCGCATGTGGGCGGCGGCGGTCTCGGGGTGCCGGCCGTACTCTGCGGCCCACTCGGCGACCGCAGCGGCGGCGCCGTTGGGGCCGAGTCGGTCGGCGGTCTTGTGGACCAGCTCGCGGGTCCGGGCCGGGTTCTCGGCGAACTCGGACTGCGGGGCCTGGGAGACGAACAGGAACTGAGCGAGCGTCGTGGTGACGCGCGAGGTGGAACGCACAGCAGCCTCCGGTGAGGGAGAGAAGAGACGGGGGTCCGGCGGCCTGCCCCGGGCGGGAGCGCGTGGCTCATCCGCCCGGGGCGAGGCGCAGGGGAGTGGTCAGCCGTTGCCCTGCTGGGCGGCGCGCTGGGCGGCGGCACGCTGGGCGGCCTCGGCGGCCTCCTGCGCGCGGCGCAGCGACTCGCTCGCGGCGGGGTCCTGGATGACGGCGGTGGCGATGTTCACGGCGGCCACGGCGGTCAGCCGACGAGCAGCGCGGCGCGGGAGCGCGGGCGGGCGGGCTCGGCCGGGGGGTCCTGCCGGCCGTCCCGCTCGTGCGGGGTCGGGCGCATCGGCAGCTGCGGCTTGGTCTCGGCGTGCACCGGGTTGTCGCAGGTGACGACACCGTTGCGGGTGACGACGCTCTCGAAGTCGCGGCAGTCGCGGCACTTCGGGCCGATCCGTCCGATCACCGCGAGGCGGGGGCCGACGACGACCGGCAGGGCGCGGATGCCCTCGGGCGACAGGCGCAGGGCGGGGAGGTCGTCGACCTTGACCTCGACGCCGGGAAGGAGGCTGAGAGAATTACGCACGGAGATCCCTCCAACTAGGGGTGTCCCAATCCCGGGAGGCGTTCGCTCGCCTGTCCGGGGGTCGGCCGGCGGCTGCAACCACCGGTCGGAGAGAGGGTCAGGGCCTGCAAGCCCTGGCCCTCTCTCGCTTGCAGAACCAATCTAACCCCCAGACCTTTGAACTTCAAGACCCTTGAACTCTCGGAGTTTTGAAGTTAGGTTGATCTCGACACCGATTGAAGGGAGTTACGGATGGGAATCGCCTCGGTCCGTGAGCGGTCTCCGGTACGGCGCACAGTGCCGGTCCCCCGGACCCATAACCTCTTGGGGTCCATGACTCCACGACCCCAAGGGGGACACCAGATGGCGGACAACTCGCCGAAGCGCAAAGCCGTGCAGTCCGAGGAACGGCCCAAGTGGGTGCCGTTGCGCGAGGACCAGCACAGTGAGCTGTCCGCCCTCGCCCGGGAACTGATGCTGTCCCGGTCGCGGAAGACGGAGCGGATCACGGAGAACACCGTGATCCGGCTTGCCGTTGACCTGGTGCTTCGGCACCCGGAGCTGCTGGTCGGCGACACGGAGGACGACCTGCGCACGAACATGCTCGGTCGGTTCGAGCAGCTGCTGGAACGGGAGCGGGAGCTGCTGGCCGGCGGAGCGGGAGAGGAACCGGGGGAGAGCCA